>MWEJ01000022.1 GCA_002071025.1 Verrucomicrobia bacterium ADurb.Bin070
CTTCGCGATCCTGATCATGAACGCCTTCACGCCGCTCATCAACCGCGCCACGCGCAACCGCGTCTTCGGCACCAAGAAGGAGAGCGCCCGTTCATGAAAGAAGCCGTCAAACTGATTCTTGTTCTCACGCTCATCTGCGCGGTCAGCTCAGCGCTGCTCGCCGCGGTCTACAACACCACCAAGGCGCCGATCGCTGCCGCGCTGGAACTGCGCACGGCGTCGGCGGCGGCCAAGGTGATGCCCGAGGGCGCGTCGCTGCCCGAGAAAAAAATCGTGGCCGGCGAAACCTTCTTTGTCGCCCGCAAAGCGGGGCAGTTCGCGGCCGTCGCGGTCGAGGGCCGTTCCAAGAACGGCTACGGCGGCGAGATCGTCCTGATGGTCGGGCTGGGTGCTGACGGGCGCCTGGTGAACTATCAGAAGCTCGTGGCCAGCGAAACCCCCGGCCTCGGCACGAAGATGGAGTCGGACGCCTTCCGCAAGCCGCTGCTGGGCCGCCCGCTGAACGGGGACTGGCGTGTGAAGAAAGACGGCGGCGAGGTGGATGCCATCACCGCCGCCACGATCTCGTCGCGCGCCGCGCTGGAGTGTATCCGCGATGCGATCGCGAAGTATCAAAAGGCTGCGGACGCACTGAAGGCGGACGCCGCGCCGTGAGTGCGTCGGCCCATCACCGTGTCGAGCCGCGCAGCGACCATGCGCGGGCCGTGCTGTTTGTCTGCGACCTGCTGACGGCTCAGGGCGCCACGGTGATCGCCGCCAATACTGACGAGGCGGGCGAGCCGCAGATCTTTGCTCAATCCGACGCGGGCGAACTGGCCTTCTATCTGGTGCGCGCGGGATTGGCTGAGCCGTCCGGGGCCGAGCTGGAGCGCTTCCGCGCGTTGGCCAGCCGCCACGAGGTCGCGGCCTATTTCGCGCCGGTCGCGCTCATGCCCGATCTGCATTGCCCCGGTTTCCGTGCGCTGTAGCGGGACGGCGTCTCCAGAGTATGCGACGGACGCACGTCAGTCGCAAACCAGCACGCGCGGTGCGGCCCCGCAGGCGGGAAGCCGCGCGGTGAGCGTGCCGGCTGACGCATCCCAGACCGCGTTCGTGACGGCGTTCCCGTCGAGCGTCACCGTTTTGGGCTGTGCGCCAAGATGCAAGGTGGCGGTGAAGGCTCGCGAGGCGGGCATGCCGGCAAAGCGCCCTTCACGTCCGCCCACGGTGAGCGTGACGCGCGTCCCCTGCGGGGCGCAGGTCACGCGCGTGCGTGCGAACTGACCGTTTCGGCAGTCCAGCGAAACCCCGTCGTCCTCATAAAGCGTGAAGGTGCCCGGCGCGCCTGGGTAGACGAGCAGGCCGACTTCGTCACTCCAGCCTTTCGTCACGTGGCTGGCGGTCGGCCAGGTCGGGATGATGGATCCGGCTTTAACGAGCAACGCGCCGCCCTGTGTGCCGGTCACGTTGACCGGCAGCGTCACCGGCCCCTCGATTGCGCCGCCGCTCCAAAAATCGGTCCAGCGGCCGGCCGGCACGCGCACCTCTTTGGCAAAAGCGGAAACGAGCAGGGCATCGCCCAGCATGTATTGGCCCAGGCATGTGTCCCACGCCGGATCATCGGGGAAATCCATGGACATCGCGCGCATCACCGGATAGCCGGTTTGCGCGGCTTCGGCTGCACAGGAATAGAGATAGGGCAGCAGGCGGTAGCGCAACTGTGCGTAGGCGCGGAAGACCGGAATGAGCCTGTCGTGATTCAGCCAGGGCTGATACCAGTAGTCCCAGTTGTTCTGCTGTGCCCAGGTTTGCAGAAAGCCGAAATGAATGCCCGCCGCATGGTGGATGTCCATGTCGCACGAGTGGTTCGAGTGGCCGGAGAAGGCGAGGTTCAACATCGAAGCCAGCGGCTTGGCCCCGCCGCCGGTGTCGCCCGCCCAGGTCGCGACGTACTGCTGCACGCCGGCGTAGCCGCCTGCGGAATAGACCATCGCACGCCGTTGTGTGTGCGCCTCGAACCCGCGCGCCATCTGCTTGGCGTAAATGACAGGATAGAGGTTGTGCATCTCTTCGTCGGTCATGCCGTTGCCCCAGGCGCGTTTGGGGTGCTCGACCACTTGCGCGGCGCCGTCCAGTTTGAACGCCGCGACGCCTTGGTCGACAAAAGGTTTGAGGTGCTGGAACCAAGGCTCGCCGCCTTCGGGCGCGTTCGGTCGAACCGCAGGCTTGCCGGCTCCGGGTTTGCCGGTGATGCGGTCGTCGTGAAAGACCTCAGGCACGCCGTCGGGCATTACAGGCCCTGCGGCGTCTTGCGGTTTCGCGCCCGCAAGGCACTGTTCCTCATACACGCCCAGATCGTAATCGCAGCAGAGCCAGAGACTGAGCTTGATGCCTTTGCGTGTCAGTGCGCCAATGAAGGTGTGGTTGCCTTTGGGAGCCCAGTAGGGGAAGTAGAAGCGCTGCGGGTGCCACTTCTTTTTGGTGGAGTAGTCGTAGAATTTTTCCATCCAGCCCGGCTCGAGGCCGATCACGTCGCACGGCATCTCTTGGCGGCGAAACTCAAGCGCTTCGTTCACCAAGTGAAAGGCGTCAATATTCTGGTTGCAGACGTACGTGAACCCATACCCCCAAACAGGCAGCAGGGCCGGCCGGCCGGTCAGCGACGTGTAGGTGTCGAGCAGCGCGCGATAATTCGCGCCGCAGAAGAGGTAGTAGTCGAGCGGACTTTGGCGAGCGCTGCAGATCAGCGCGTCGGGGTCGCTCTTTCCGACATCAAACGTGTTGCGCCAAGTCGTGTTCATCAACAAGCCCCAGCCGCGCCGGCTCAGGATCATCGGGATCGGGATATAGGAGGTTACGTTGAGCACCCAGCACTCATAGGCACGTCCGCGCCGCATGACGTTGTCACGGCAGGCATCGCCCAGCCCGTAAAGGCGCTCATCTTTCTCGAGCGCGAAGCGCAGCGCATAGCCGCGCGTGTCCGTGAGGGCCGGGGCTGCCGCGTGGCGCGTCAAAAGACGTCCGTCGGCGGCAGACAAGGAAAGCGTGCCGTCTTTACGTGACACCGACAAGACGGCCTGTCCGGTGGTGACCGTGAGGGCGCCGCCTGTCTCGGCGCGGCGGCACGCGGCAGGCGGCAGGTTGGTGGCAAGAATGCCATAGCGGTTGAGAGCCGATTCCGTCCAATTCGTTGTCGGTGCTTGGCGGACGCGAAAGAGCCGTTCACCCAAGACATCCACCCGTACGAATGTGCCGTTCTCCAGCGCAATCACGGTGCTGCTCTTCGTCAGTGGCGCAGGGTCCGGCCAGCCGGCGCGCTCGGCAGCCGCTGGTTGCGCGCGGGCGGTTGACAGAATTAAACACAAGACGGGCAACGTTTTTCTCATGGATCCCCTCCTCGTTTCACTCGGGGGGAGCATACGACGCTTCCTCTGCCCTGTCAATCTGCTGACGGACGCCCCTGCCCGCAAGGTGCATCGGCACGGTTGACGCACGCGAAGGCTTGTGTTACGTTTCCCGAATTATTAACACGAAAGGCTGGGAGGACGACGATGCACATGGCTGACGCGCTGGTGTCACCCGTTGTGGGCGGGACGATGTGGCTGGCCGCATGCGGCCTGATCGGCCACAGCGTCCGGCGTATCGAGGCATCGGCCAAGGATCATCTGGTCCCGCTGATGGGGGTGCTCGGGGCCTTTGTTTTCACGGCGCAGATGATCAATTTTACCATCCCGGGCACCGGGTCAAGTGGGCATCTGGGCGGGGGCTTGCTGCTGGCGGCGCTGCTCGGCCCCCACGCGGCCTTGCTGGTGATCGCTTCGGTGCTTACGGTTCAGGCCCTGTTTTTTGCGGACGGCGGCCTGCTCGCGCTCGGGTGTAACATTGTCAATCTGGGGTTCTTCCCCGCCTACGTGGCCTATCCCTGGGTCTACCGCGTGATCGTGCGCGGCCGCTATGAGGCGATGCGCGGGAGCGTGGCCGCCCTTGCGGCTTCTGTGCTCGGCTTGCAGCTTGGCGCCCTCAGCGTGGTTTTGCAGACCCAGGCCTCCGGCATCGCGGAGCTGCCGTTCGGCGCGTTTGCGGCGTTGATGCTGCCGATCCATCTGGCCATCGGCGTGGTCGAGGGCTGCGTGACTGCGGCGGTCGTGGCGTTCGTGGCGCGTGCGCGGCCTGAAGTGTTGCCGGTTGCCGATGCAGAACCGGTGCGCAGCCTGCGGCCGGTATTGGCAGCGCTTCTGATCGCGGCTGCTTTGACGGGCGGCCTGCTGAGCGGGTGGGCCTCCTCGCTCCCGGACGGATTGGAGTGGGCCATCGCGCGGCTGAGCGGCACCGAGGAGGTGTCCGCGCTGCGCGGCACGTGGCATGCGCGGTTGTCGGCTGTTCAGGAGCGGACTGCGGTGATGCCGGACTATGCATTCAGGCAGACTCCGCTGTCTGCGCGGCCCGACGGTTCTGACGGCGCTTCGGCGGAATCCACGACGGCGAGGGCGGACGCCCCTTCAGCGCTGCCGCTGGGCACCTCGGTGGCCGGAGTTGTGGGTGGTGCGGTCACGCTGCTTGTGATATCGTGGCTCGGCTTTGTCTTCAGAAAGTGGCCGCGCGCAGTGTGAGGCTGCGGACAGAGCGGATGGCATTTCCCATGGCTGTGGAAAGATGGCTCGATGTGGCCCGCATGGATGAACTGGCGCGCCAAGGCACGCCGGTACACCGGATTGATGCGCGGGCGCAGACTGTGACCACGCTGCTGTTCATAGGTGTGGTGATGTCGTTCGCACGAGACGAACTGTCGGCTTTGATGCCATTTTTTATCTACCCGGTAGCCTTGATGTCCGCGGGGCGCATTCCGGCCGCAAGCCTGCTGCGCAAGCTGGCGGTGGCGATGCCCTTTGCCGTGGCGGTCGGGCTTTTGAATCCGGTTTTCGACACGCGGCCGGCTCTGGCCCTGGGACCGCTGCACGTGTCGAGCGGCTGGCTTTCGTTTTTGTCGATCATGCTGCGCTGCTTGCTGACGGTCAGTGCGGCGCTGTTGTTGGTGGCGTGCACAGGCATGCAGCGGTTGTGCGAGGGATTGGTGCGGCTGGGTGTCCCGCGCGTCTTTGCCGTTCAACTTCTCTTTCTGTACCGCTACCTGTTCTTGCTTGCCGATGAGGGGCGGCGCATGACGCGCGGCATCGAATTGCGCTCGCCCGGCGTGCGCGGAGTGCGTTTCCGCGTGTATGTATCGCTGATCGGACATTTGCTGCTGCGTGCGATGGCGCGTGCGGAACGGATTTATCACGCGATGCAGGCACGCGGCTTCGATGGGCGCATACGCCTGCAGTTCACATCTCCGCTGCGCCTCGCCGACCCGCTTTTCGTCGGGGGCTGGACGTTGTTTTTTGCCGTGGCGCGCGTGTGGAACCTAGCCGAAGCCCTAGGCGCCCTTCTGATGAAAGGAGTGGGTTGATGCCGTCGGTCATTGAGATCAAAGATGCCAGTTACGTTTATCCGGACGGCACGCAGGCGTTGCATGCGGTCTCGCTCTGTGTCGAGGCGGGCGAGGCAGTTGCGTTGGTCGGCGCGAACGGCGCCGGCAAATCGACGTTGTTGCTGCACATGAACGGCACGCTGCTCGCGACGCAAGGCGAGGTGCGCGTGGCCGGCGTCGAGGTGTCGCGATTGACGCTGAGCCACGCGCGGCGAACCGTGGGTATGGTGTTCCAAGACCCTGACGATCAGCTCTTCATGCCCACGGTCGAAGAAGACGTCGCGTTCGGGCCGCGGCACGCGGGGATGGCTCAAGACGACGTCGAACGGCGCACGCATGAGGCATTGGCGCGGGTCGGCATGTCACATCTGCGCATGCGTCCGCCTTACCGGTTGTCGGCTGGCGAGAAACGTGCCGTCGCGATCGCGACGGTGCTGGCGATGGCACCCGGTGTGCTGGTCATGGATGAACCTTCGTCCAACCTCGACCCGCGCGGCAGGCGCCGGCTGATCGCGCAACTGCGCTCGTTCGAGCACGCGCGCGTCATCGCCACGCACGATCTGGAGCTGGTGGTGGAGGTCTGCACGCGTGTGATCGTGCTCGATGGCGGACGCGTGGTGGCGCAAGGCCCGGTGCGTGAGCTGTTGAACGACGAGGCGCGCATGCTGGCCCATGGGCTGGAACGTCCGCATATTTTGCGTCATCAGCACCCGCATTGAGGAGGTCGCCGAGGTATGGTTTCTCATGACGAGCAGCTTGGAATTGCGATGTTGTCGCGCACTGTGCGTGAACAGCGGCCGCTTGTGCATTGCATCACCAACTACGTGACGGTCAACGACTGCGCCAACGCACTGCTGGCGGTGGGGGCCGCGCCGGTGATGGCAGATGACATCGACGAGGTGGCGGAGATTGCTGGCTTGGCGCAGGCCGTCGTGCTCAATATCGGCACGCTCAATCGGCGCACGCTCGCGTCGATGGTAGCGGCCGGTCAGTGCGCGTCTGCGCTTGGGCGGTCGGTGGTGCTTGATCCGGTCGGTGCGGGCGCGTCGCGGATGCGCACGGAGGCCGCATGGACGTTGCTGCGCGACGTGCGTGTGAGCGTGGTGCGAGGCAACTTGTCTGAGGTGAAAGCGCTGCTTGGGGAGGCCGCGGTTACACGTGGTGTGGATGCGGCCGAGGAGGATATACGGGGCGAGGGCGTGTGCGGCGCGGCTGCGGCGGCGAACGCTTTGGCTCGGCGTAGCGGTGCGGTCGTGGCCGTAACGGGTGCCACGGATGTGGTGGCGGACGGCAGGGCAGAGTACACCCTTGCGGTTCGCAATGGGCATCCGCTGCTGGCGCGCATGACCGGCAGTGGCTGTATGCTGACCGCCGTGACCGGCGCGTTTTGTGCGGTTGCGCCGGAACAGATCTTCCGTGCGGTCGCCGCCGCGCTTGGCGCGATGGGATTGGCGGGCGAGCAAGCGGCGGCGCGCGCGGAACGCGACGGTGGCGGCACCGGCAGTTTTCGCGTGTGGCTGATCGACGCGCTCTCGCGCATGGATGAGGCCGCGTTGGCAGGAGGGATGAAGCTTGAACGACTTGCGTGAACGCCTGGTGCTGTACGCCGTGACCGACCGTGCGTGGCTGGCGGCTGCGCGTGCGACGCTCGATGGCCAGGTCGAAGAAGCGGTGCGCGGCGGTGCAACGATGGTGCAGCTCCGCGAGAAGGGGATGGACGATGCGGCGTATGCCGCTCTCGCGCGGCGCGTCAAAGCGGTGACCGACGTGTTCGGCGTGCCGCTGATCGTCAACGATTCGTTGGAAGCCGCGATCACATCGGACGCAGCGGGCTTGCATGTCGGGCAGGCGGACGGGGACGTTCGCGAGATTCGCGTTCGGCTCGGCCCCGGCAAGATTCTCGGGGTTTCGACGCAGACCGTGGCGCAGGCGCGTGCGGCCGAGGCTGACGGCGCGGACTATCTGGGCGTGGGGGCGGTCTTTCCGACCGCGACCAAGCCGGATGCAGCCGAGATCCCGTTAAGCGAATTGGCGGCGATTTGTGCGGCGGTTCGCATCCCGGTCGTGGCCATCGGCGGCATTCATGCCGGCAATGCGTTGTTGCTGAGGGGCTGCGGTCTGGCGGGCATCTGCGTGGTGTCGGCGCTTTTTGCGCGTCCCGGACAGGTGTGCGAATCCGCGCGAGAACTGCGGGCGCTGGCCGAAGCGGTCACCCGGCCGGCGTGACGGCACGGCGGATGGCTTCGGCCAAAACGCGGTCGACGCCGGGGACGGTCTGGATGTCGTCGATGGAGGCGCGGGCGAGACGATAGACTGAGCCGAAACGTTTGAGCAGGGCGGCCTTCCTGGCCGGGCCGATGCCCGGAATCTCGTCGAGTGCGGACTCGCGAATGAGGCGGTTGCGCAGGCGTCGGTGGTAATCGATTGCGAAGCGGTGGGCCTCGTCCCGCAGACGGGTGAGTACGCGCAGCGCGTCTGAATCGCGGGGAAGTAAAAGCGGCGGGCGTCCGTCGTCAAGAACGATTGTCTCCATCTCCTTGGCCAGGCCGACGGCGCACACGTGGCTGACTCCGAGTTCGGCGAGCACCTCCCGCGCGGCGCGGAGCTGAGTGACGCCGCCGTCGATCAGGATCAAGCCGGGCAGGGGCCTGCCTTCATCGCGCAAGCGGGCATAACGGCGGCCGATGACCTCGGCCATTGAACGAGGATCGTCCGCGCCCTCGACGGTGCGGATGCGGAAACGTCGGTAAAGGCGGCGGTCCGGCAGTCCGTCAACGGCGGCGACCATGCTCGCCACCGAGTGAGTGCCGAACAGGTTGGAAATGTCGAAGCCTTCGATCAACGTGGGCGTTGCCGGCAGCCCGATCTGACGCTGCAAGTCGAGAATACCCGCCCGCGCGTCCGCCGCGTGCATGTCGGGGGTGACCGTAACGCGTACGCGCTGTTTGACCATCTCGCGCAAGGCGATCCACGTGTCGCGCAGGGCGGCAGCCTTTTCGAAGTCATGCGTGCCGGCGGCCTCCTGCATGCGTGCTCGGACTTCTTCGATGACGGCGAGCCGTTCGCCTCTCAGAAAGGCGCATGCCTCGTTGAAGCGGTTGCGGTACTCTTCGGCTGAGACGCGGCCGATGCAAGGAGCGGAGCAGAAGCGGACAATGTCGTTGATGCAGTGGCGGTAGGTTTCGGCATCAGGTTGAATCGGCAGGCATTTGCGCAATCCGTAGCGTTTTTCGGTGAAATCAAGGACCGTGCGAACGACCGCGGCGGAAGGGAAAGGACCGAAGTAAGATGCGCGGTCGTCACGAAGGATGCGACAGGTGGTCAGGCGCGGCACGGGATCACGCGGATCAGCGCGCAGCGCGAGGTAACGCTTGTCGTCGCGCAGGACGATGTTGAAACGTGGCCGGTATTGCTTGATCAGCGTGCTCTCCATCAGCAGCGCCTCGGCCTCATTGCGCACGGTGACCGTCTCAAGGTCAGTCACGCTGTGGATCATGCTGCGCAGCTTGGGTGGTGCGTCTCGCAATGTCGAGGGACGAAAATAACTCTGCACGCGCCGGCGCAAGGAAATAGCTTTGCCGACATAGATGATTGTGCCCTTGCGGTCGCGCATGAGATAACACCCCGGTTTGTCGGGTAAGGCAGCAAGTTTCTCGCGCAAGGCGTCTGACAAAGGGGAGTTTTTCATGGGTGGATTCACGCCAAAAGGCAGGTTACGAAGTCGAAGGGGCCTGAACCGGCGCGACCCGGAGCGCGCGGGCCGTACGCAGCTCGCCCCACTCGGCGAACCGCATCTTGCGCGCGCCGTCCGCGCGCTTCGGCCCGAAGAGCCGACGGTTGCGCTCGAACACGCCGTCCACGAACGCCTTGCCGCCCAGCGCCAGCCCGTCCGTGAAGTAACGCACGCGGCAGCGCAGCGCCTGCTGAAGCGTCAGCTTGCCGCCTCCCTCGATCACGCGCCCAACCTCCGCCGCTTCAAATCCGGGCCGGATGACCTGCCCGCCCCCGGCCGCGCACCGCTCCTCCCCGGCCGCGTAGAGCAGCGCGCGGTAACGCCTCTGGACATGCCGCCAGTCGCCGGGACGCTCCATCCAGCGCGAGCCGTGGACCGCCGCCAGGCCCGCGCGCGCCTGCCGCCCGCCCGCGCACGCCTCGCCGTAGCCGCTCCAGCGGTAGTCCTTGGGGTCGGCGGCGAGCCCCGCGCGCACGGGATTCAGGTCGATGTACGCCGCCACGGCCGCCAACGCACCCTCGGCGCCCTCGACCAGCACGCTCTTGAAGCGGTCCTCCCAGAGCGTCCCCCGGCGCCCGTGGCGGCCGTTGTACGACATGCTGTAGCGCTGCTTGAGCGTCTTCACGAACGCGCTCAGGTCGTACATCCGCGCGCGCAGCTTATCCTGCTGGTCCTCAACAAGATACGTCGCGCCCGTCCGCCGCCACGCCGCCCATTGCCGCAGGGTGTGGGCGACCTGCCTCCGGCCGTAGAGGATCGTCATCCGCCGCACCAGCTCGGCCTCATCCACCTCGACCCGCTCGCCCACCTCGACCAGCAGGTGGAAGTGGTTCGACATCACCGCGTAGGTCAGCACCCGCACGCCGCAGAACGCCTCCGCGCGCCGCAGCATCCCGCGGAAGATCTCCTTCTCCCCGTCATCCAGCCTGAACGTCCGGTCCACGATCCGGCTCACCACGTGGTAATGCCCGACGCCCTCCGCCTTCACCCGCGCGTGCCGCATGCCAAGCCTCCTTCCGCTCCCCCACCACCTGCTCCCCACTTGTCCCCGACCGCAAAAGTGTCAAAACGTCAGTACCTTATCACGTCCTGCAATCAATCGGCAAGCCGAGTTTATTTCTAATTACCTGTCCCTTAGTATAATGGCTTTCAAACGGCAGACTCAATGCGGTATGCTGTCTGGCGACATGCCTTCTCTGTCCACATTGTTCGGTGACCGGCTGATCGCGGTGATGCCGCGCGAGGGCGGACGGCTGGCGTCGCCTACCCTGCCCGGCGCAAGCGCAGCCTTGGCCGCCGCCGCGCTTGCGCGCCATGCCCCGGCGCGCATCGCCCTGGCGGTCACGCCGGGTCCGGCCGATCACGAGCGCGTCTATGCCGACCTTTGCGCACTGGGCCGCGACAGCGGCGTAACGCCTGAAACCTTCCCGCCCGCCGCAGCGGATGACGCCGAAAGCACCGGCACACGCGCCCGGGTGATCGCGGCGCTTGCCGCCCGCGCCGCCCGCGCTCTGCCACTGCGCGCGATGCTGCCTGACCGCTGTCCGACCGTCATCGTTACCTCGCTGCAGGCGCTCATCCAGCCCGCGCCGGCGCCTGAGGCGCTTGCGGAAGCCTCGCTGTCTCTGCAGGTCGGCGTGCGATACGTCTTTGACGATGTCGTCGCCCGCCTTGTCGCGGCCGGGTACGAACGGCGTGCGGATGTGGACGCGCCCGGGCGGCTCGCCGTGCGCGGCGGCTTGCTCGACATCTGGCCGCCCGCCGCTCCCGCGCCGTGGCGCGCGGAGTTTTTCGACACGGAACTGGAATCGCTGCGTACCTTCGATCCCGCCACACAGTGCTCGACCGGTCACGGCACTGCCGTCTGGCTGCCGCCCTGCTCAGAATCGGCGATGCCGACAGTGCAGCTCGTCGACCTGCTGCCGCCGCGCTGCGCCGTGCTCTGGCTTGACCACGAACGGATCCGCACCGGCACGTTATTCCCTCCCGATGGTGTCCGCGATCCGCTTTCATGGGACGCGCTACAGGCGCGTGTCGCGGCCCGTTCGCCCGCCTGCCAGCTCTACAGCGGCGATCCGCCGCCGCCGCAGACGCCAGCCCTGGCACTGGAGATCGCGGCCCTGCCGGGGCTTGCCGAACTCGGCGCAGAGGAGGCGCATCATCCGGAGTTGCTGATGCAGGCGCGGCAACGCCTGCTCGCCGACTTCAGCCGTCGCGCAGAGGCCGGTGACACGGTGCTGCTGTTCGCTGACACGCCGGGCACCTGCGAGCTGCTGGCGCGCGAACTGGGGCCTGCCACACGCGTGCAGATCCGCCGCGCCCCGCTTTCCGGCGGCTTCGCGCTGCCGGGACTGACGGTCGCCGCGCAGCCCGACCTCTACGCGGTCCGCAAGCAGTCCCTGCGCCGTGCGCCCGCCGCTGCCGCACGCGGCGGGCGCGTCGAGAACGCCGCCGATCTTGAACCCGGCGACCTCGTGGTGCACGTCGATCACGGCATCGGACGCTTTCGCGGCTCGACCGAGATCGAAGTCGACGGCCAGCGTTCCGAGGTCTTCACGATCGAATACGCCGAGGGCGCCAAGCTGCATGTGCCCGTCACTCACGCGCATCTGCTTAGCCGTTACGTGGGGGTCGCCGGCCACCGCGCCAAGCTGCATCGGCTCGGCGGCCGTCGCTGGACGCGCGAGAAGGCCGACGCCGAGCGCGCCGTCGCCGACCTGGCCGCCTCGCTGCTCGACACGCAGGCGCGCCGGCAGGTGGTCGAGGGGCTGGCCTTCAATGCCGAACCGCCGTGGCTGCATGAGTTCGAAGCGTCGTTCCCGTACCAGGAGACCGACGACCAGGTCAAAGTGATCGAAGAGGTCAAGCGCGACATGGCGTCGCCGCGCCCGATGGATCGCTTGATCTGTGGCGACGCAGGCTATGGCAAGACTGAGATCGCCATGCGCGCCGCCTTCATCGCCGTCATGAACGGGCGGCAGGTCGCCGTGCTGGTGCCGACCACCGTGCTGGCCGAACAGCACTACGAAACCTTCACGGACCGCATGTCCGCCTATCCTGTCAAGATCGCGGTGCTCAGTCGTTTTCAGTCGCACAGCGCGCACACACGCATCCTCACGGACGCGCGCCACGGCCGCCTCGATATCGTGATCGGTACGCATGCGCTGCTGGGCAGCTCGGTGGCATTTCAAAACCTCGGCCTGCTGATCATCGACGAAGAGCAGCGCTTCGGCGTGACTCACAAAGAGAAGCTCAAGCAGGTGCGACAGGTGGTGGACGTGCTGACGCTCTCGGCCACGCCGATCCCGCGCACGCTCTACATGAGCATGACCGGCGCACGCGACATGAGCCTGCTGCAAACGCCGCCACGCGAGCGCGTGGCGGTCGAGACCCGAGTCGCGCGTGATTCGGACACCGTCCTGCGCAGCGCGATCCGCCAGGAACTGAATCGCGGCGGCCAAATTTATGTGCTCTACAACCGCGTCATGACCATCGGCCTGATGCAGCGGCGGCTGGAAAACCTTGTGCCGGAAGCGCGGATCGCCATGGCTCACGGACAAATGCCGGCGCAGGCGCTGGCGCGCGTCATGCGGCGCTTCGAGGCGGGCGAGATCGACGTGCTGCTCTGCACGACGATCGTCGAGAGCGGGCTCGACATCCCGCGCGCCAATACGATGCTCATCCACCGCGCCGACCGTTTCGGAATCGCCGATCTCTATCAGCTCCGCGGACGCGTGGGACGCTCTTCGCAGAAGGGCTTTGCCTGGCTGCTGCTGCCGGAGTACGGGCACGTCGATGAAGATGCGCGCCAGCGCATCGCGGCGCTGCAAAAGCACAGCGGCCTGGGCGCGGGGTTTAACTTGGCCTTGCGCGACCTCGAGATCCGCGGCGCGGGCAATCTGCTCGGCGCGGCGCAGAGCGGGCACATCGCGGCCATTGGCTTCGGACTCTACTGCCAGCTTCTGCGGCGCACCATCGCGCGCCTCAAGGGAGAGGCCCCACCGCTGCTGGTCGATGTCGATCTGGATCTGGACTTTATCGACCTCTCGCCGGGGTCTGTCGACCCGGAGAGCGCGGCCTGTCTGCCGTATGCCTACGTCGAGGATGAGGCGCACCGCATGATCCTGCACCGCCGCCTCGCCGAAACGATCTCCATCAAAGAGCTGAACGCGCTGCGCCGCGAGCTCGCCGACCGTTACGGCCGCCCGCCCGCCGCGGTCCTGCGCCTGCTGCGCCTGACCGAACTGCGGGTGCTGGCGGCGCAAAAGGCGCTTGGGCGCATCGAAACGCGCGAGCAAAAGATATATTTCTACAAACTTCGCGAACGCGCGCCGCTGCTGGTCCGCGGACGGCTGCCGGTTCTCAAGGGCAAAGACGCCACCCAGCGGCTGGATGCTCTCTTCCACGCGCTCAAGGAGTTGTAAGAGGCCGGCGCTGAAACGGCATACGCCGATAAAATACACATATTAAACGGGGCTTTACAAGACACGTCAAACGTGGAAGCGTACGATTCAAGCGTATTCTGTTTAGTCTTGGATGTCATCATGGGAGGCTGACTATGAGCGCTCGATCGGTAAAAGAGCTGAAGACTGTGAGCAAGAAGGTGCACGGCGTCGCGGACGCCGCGCTGAACGCGGGCAACGGTGTGCTGCGGCTGGCGCCGAACTGGGTGCCGCGCGTGTTTTGTTATCCCGGGCGCCGGCTGAAGTTGCACCCGGATGATCTGTTTGCCTTCGGCCTCAACCGCGGCGGCATCGACGAGCGCTGGTTCGGTTCGACCACCGAGGCGGCCAATGAGGGGCGCGTGCCGGACGAGGGCTTGAGTTACGTGGTCTTCGAAGACAAGCGCGTGCTGCTGCGCGACGTGGTTGCCGAGCTGGGCGCTTCGGTCGTCGGCGCGAAGATCTGGAAAAAGTACCAGCGCTGGCCGGTCTACAGCAAGTTCTTCGACAACCTCGGTCCGCTGCCGCACCACTTGCATCAAGATGACAAGCTCGCCAAGCTGGTCGGGCAGGACGGCAAGCCGGAGTCTTACTACTTCCCGGCACAGCACAACAATCTGGGTGCACGTTTCCCCTACACCTTCTTCGGCCTGGTGCCCGGCACCACCAAGGCGGACATCATCCGCTGCCTCGAACGCTGGAATAAGGGCGACAACGGCATTACCGACATCTCGCAGGCCTACCGCCTGAAGGTCGGGACCGGCTGGTTTGTGCCGCCGAATGTGTTGCACGCGCCGGGCTCGCTCTGCACCTACGAACCGCAGTGGGGCTCGGATGTGTTCGCGATGTTCCAGAACCTGGTCGATGAAAACTACGTGCCGTGGTCGCTGCTAGTCAAAGACGTGCCCAAAGCCAAGCAGAAAGATCTGGACTTCATCGCCGGCATGGTCGATCTCAAGGAGAACACCGACCCGTACTTCTACAAGAACCACTTCCTCGCGCCGGTGCTGGCCGGCGGTTCCGAGCAGGACGGGTATCTGGATTACTGGATCAACTACGGGCGTGTCAAGGGGTGGCAGTGCGTCACCGCGAAGCGCCTGACCGTGTTGCCGGGCTGCTCCTGCACCGTCAAGGACAACGGCGCCTACTGCTTGATCGCCGTGCAGGGCGAGGGCACCATCAACGGCCAACGCCTCTCCAGCCCCAACATGATCCGCTTCCACGACATCACGGATGACGAGTTCTTCGTGGTGCATGAAGCCGCGCGCGCGGGCGTCACTTACGTGAACGCCTCGCAGAGCGAGCCGCTGGAAATCCTGCGCTACTTCGGCCCCGAAGTGAATCCGGACGCGCCGGAGATCGGCCGGCAGGGCTGAGCCCAGTTTCACACGGGGGGCACTGAATCCACAGATTACGCAGACTGCACAGATGAGAGCCAAATCTGTGAGAATCTGTGTAATCTGTGGACAGAACACGAAGCTGTAAGCAAGGCACAAACGACATCAAGGAATTCTGTTATGACCAATACCTACCCGAAACTGCATAATGCCACCTGGCCGGGCGTCGTGGGTAAAGGCCCCGGAACGCCCGAGCCGGCCATCGACCTCGCCGCCATGGTCGACCTCACTGCGGCCGCCTGCGTGGACGGCGCCCGGTTTGACGGCATCGACCTCTTCCTCTGCGCGCCGCATGTCGATATCGATTCGACGGATGACGACCTCAAGCGCCTCGCGGACACCGTGACCGCTAAACGGCTGGCCATCGGCTCGTTGGTGGCTCCCGTGTGGAGCGGCTGCGCGTTTGGCGACGCGGAGAAACGCGCCCACTGGCTGGAGCAGGTGCGCAAGGCGTGCCGCATCGGCCGGCGGCTGCGCGAACTGGGCGTCCGTCCGTCGGGCGTCATCCGCATCGACTCCTCAGGCGGCGTCGCCGACTGGGCCAAAGATCCCGCCGGCAACACGCGGCTGATCATCGACACCTTCGCGCAAGCCTGCGACATCGCGGAAGAGGCCGGCGAGTGGTTGGCCGCCGAGGGCGAGATCTGCTGGGGCGGCATGCATTCGTGGCGTGCCATGCTCGACGTGCTCGAAGGCGTGGACCGACCCAAGACTCTGGGTTTCCAGGCCGACATGGCGCACACGCTGCTCTATCTGCTCGGCTACAACGCGCCTGAGGCGCGCCTGTTGCCGGATGATTTCGACTGGGCCGACACCGCGACCTTCCGCGCGGCCTACACAAAGCTCGCCGCCGCCCTAAGGCCGTGGACGATCGACTTCCACGTGGCGCAAAACGACGCCACGGTCAAAGGCCAAGGCTCGCACGACAAGACCGGGCGCCACTGCCTGCCCGACGATGCCAATGCCAAGCTGGATATCGTCTGGTGCGCGGGCCAGTGGCTGCGCGACGAGAACGGCGAGCTGACGCGGACGATCCGCCACCTCTGCTGGGACGGATGCATGTTCACCAACGAGGTGATGATGCAGCCCGGCACGTGGAACAGCATTCTCGGGGCGATGCTGCAGGTGCGAGACGCACACGGCTGGAGCGATTCGTAGTCCGTGCGACCGCTCATTTTGTTTGAGTGTCTCGCCGGCCGAGCGGCCGTGGCGTCACGGAACCTTGACAACCGTGTCCGTCCACGCCGCTTCGGTCAGGCCGCGCGCGAGGCGGGCGAACGCCTCCGGAATCGGCGTGTCGAAAAAGAGCCGCCGGCCGGAATACGGATGGTCAAAGGCGATCGATTTCGCATGCAGGCAGAGCCGCTCGCGGAACGGGTCGCCCGCGCCGTATTTGGGATCGCCGGCGACGGCATGGCCCGCCTCGGCAAAGTGCACCCGGATCTGGTTCTTGCGGCCGGTCAGCAGGCGGATTTTCACCGCGCTCACGGCCGGTGTTTCAATGATCACTGCGTACGCGGTCTGCGAGAGTTTGCCGGCGGCTGGATCATCCACCGAGTGCACATAGAGATCCTCGTTCTCTGCGAGATAACTCGAAAAGAGGCCCTGCCGCTGCGGAAGGCGGCCCCGCACGATGGCGAGATAGAGCTTTTCGGTGGCCTTCCAGTTCTCTTTCAGGCGCTGCTGAGCCTCTTCGGTTTTGGCAAAAAGCAGCACGCCGGAGGTTTCGCGGTCCAGCCTGTGAACCAGGTAGACCTGCTTGCGTGAGCGCGCACAGCCTTTGCGCACATACTGATTGAGCACATTCTCGGCGGTAAACGCCTCATCACGGCGCGTGCCGGTCGTCAGAACACCCGGCGCCTTGTTGACGACGAAGAGATCGCGGTCTTCGTGAAGAATCTCGAGGCCACGGGGCCGGTGCCGGCTTGAAGCGTGCGGACGTTTCATGAACTCATTTCGCGTACAGGCAACAGGCCCGGGCAACGCATGATGTTATGGCAACAACAGTGGGCAAGACACACGTCTCCCTCGGCAGCGGACGCTGACAGTCAAATGACAACGTGTTGTAGACCTCCATCGCCACATACCCACCGACCTCTTCCATTTCCAAGAGGGTGTGCGCCGTCCAATGCGGGTGCGCATAAATGACCATTCCGCCGGCTCGCTTGACCGCGTCAATCATCTCCTGCGCAGGCTGTTTTTTGTCAAGCGCCAGCGGATGAGGCAGATCGAGCACGACGAAATGGTGGTCCGGCGCACCGGTGCCGGTTTTCGGATGCATCTCCATGCCACTAATGGCCAGGAATGCATCGTCGCTTCGACCGGCGAGGTCATTCGTCTTCCAATGGTCGGTCACGGCCACAACCTGGAACCCGGCCTCGCGGTATTGCTTGAGCCGCGTGTCGACGTCGACATCGCCGTCCGACGTCGTGGTGTGCACGTGCAACGCCGCCTTGTACCAGTTGCCCGCCGCCGTGAAGGGGTTGCCCGGCGCGGCGGCAGGTTTGCCGCCCCCATCCTGCGGCGGACTGTTGTTCTGCGCGTTCGCGCGCCCCGCAAGCAGCGCGGCCCCGACCCCGGCAAAACCCGAATGAATAAACGTTCTTCTTTTCATGTCAGTCCTCAACGTGCGAGATCATAAACCGGGAACGCCGCGAGGTCAATCCGTCGCATGCGCCCTGGGCGCATCCGCCCCCCACCTCTGCAGCGGCCGACATGAATGCGTCGATGTTTTCGAGGGGGCTCAGCGGCGGGATGTCGCACCCGGTGGACGGGATGTAGTTGGCGTAGCCGCGAGCCTGGGCCACCATCGCGCGCGTGGCGGCCGCCACGCGGTCCGGGGTCCCGTTACGAAGGTACAGGGAGGGACTCAGGTTGCCCATCACCGGCACCCCCGCCGGCATCCCCTTCAGGACCTCGCCAAGGTCCACCGCGTCGCCGAAATGGCAGGCGCGCGCGCCGATCCCGAGGATAGTGCCGAGCAGCGGCAGCGTGAGGCCGAGCAACTGGATCCCCGGGAAAGAAAGAACGGGGAACGGCTTGGGGAAGGAAGCCTCGGCCTGGGCTTTGAAGAACGCGCGCATGTCCCCTGTCAGTCCATCGCGGCGACCAGCCGTTTGGCCAGTTCGGCGGCCGATGCGGCGTCTGCCGAATACCCGTCCGCGCCGATGGCGTCGCAATACTCCTGCGTGACGGGCGCGCCGCCGATGATGACCTTCGCGGGCACGCCGGCCGCCCGGATCGCCTCGACCGCCGTCCGCATGTTGGGCATCGTCGTCGTCAGCAGCGCCGAAAGCCCCACGACCTGAGCGCGATGCTCGCGCGCCAGTTCGGCAAAGCGCTCGGGCGCCACGTCTACGCCCGCGTCAACCACGGCGAACCCCGAGCCCTCCAGCATCATGATCACCAGATTCTTGCCGATGTCATGCAGGTCGCCCCGGACCGTGCCCATCACCGCCGTGGCGGCCGCCTGAACGCCCGCCTGGACGAGGTGCGGTTTCAGCAGTTCCGTGCCGGCCTTCATCGCGCGCGCCGCCACCAGCACCTCCGGCACGAAGACCTCGTTGCGCTTGAAGCGCTGCCCCACCTCGCCCATCGCCGCGAGCAGACCGTCGTTGAGAATTTCCTGCGCCGCCACGTTCTCCGCCAGCAACGCGCCAACAAGGGTACGCACATCCGCCACCTTGCCACCCTTCATCGCCACCTTCAATGTTTCCAGATCCGCCATGTCCTGCTCCTTCCCGCATCGAGAACCGATTGAAAAAGTACGTCGTGAGCTTACACCCGCAGCGCGTGGAATGCGAGAAAGAGTGAATGCACTTGCTTTTCCAAAAACATGCTCTATATTTGCCTCATGAGCGATAAGGCGGTGGCACCGATCTTCACAGTCCAGCAGGACCGGTTCTTGGCCGAGACTTCGACAGCGGTTTTTCTCTATCTGCTGCAGGATGGTGAAGTCTATGCCATGAACAGTTTCCCGCATCTTCAGAAACTTGGTTTTCTGCTGAACGCCGATGAGATCGGGACATTTCATAGCCATGAGTTCACCGAGGTGATCTTGCTGGTCAAGGGCCAGCTTATCCACGACATCAACGGCGCTCGCCGCACGCTGCCGCCCGGGTCGCTCGTGTTTGTGCGTCCGTACGATCTGCACCGGTTGCTGCCGGTCGACGCCGGGCGCGCCGTCTTTGCGAGTCTCGTGCTGACGGCCGCAGTCGTGCGCGACCTGATGTCTTATCTTTGCACCCCGGCGATCGCGCACCGCTTCAACGCCGCCCCGGAGGCGCCCTGCCTCCATCTGCCGCCGGATGAGGCCCGCGACCTGATGCTGGAGATGGAGAAGGTCAGCAACGAACAGGCTGTCGCGCCGCAGAACAGCGTGCTCATGGCGCGCGTCCTCGCCGCCCGGCTTTTCGCGGGGCACCTCTTGCCGACCCGCGCAGGCGCGGCGCGGGACGACAAGCCCCTGCCTCCGCCATGGCTGGAGCACCTCCGCGAGCAGGCCGAACGCTGGGACTCGCTCGCGCGCGCGCCGAGCCGGCTCCACGCCGCCTGCCCCTGCCACCCGAGCCACCTCTGCAAATGTTTCCGGCGCTATTATGACGAGACGCCCACGGATTTCATCAACCGCCTGCGCCTGCGGCAGGCGGTGCGTCGGCTCAAGCATCCGGAGGCCAAGGTCGCCGCCATTGCCGCGGAACTCGGCTTCGACAGCCTCAGCCACTTCCACCGGCTCTTCAAGCGCCAGTACGGCATCACGCCGGCCGCCTGCCGCAGAGCGGGGTTTGACGGGGAGGCGGTAGACCTGCTATTCTGAAACAACCTAAGGAGAGGAACATGATCATGAACACGATGAGTCCCCTGTTGACCGCTTGTGCCTGCGCCCTGCTGATGGTGACCGGTTGCGACAAGAAACCGGTGGCGAGCGCGGCGCCTGCTGCCGACGGCTCTGCCGCGATCGGCGTGCTCGAACTTGACGACGCGACCTTCGCCGCGCAGACCGCACAAGGCGTGGTGCTCGTCGATTTCTGGGCGCCCTGGTGTCCGCCCTGCCGCATGCAGGGGCCCATCGTAGACGCCGTGGCGAAACAGCTCGGCGAAACAGCCAAGGTCGCCAAAGTGAATGTCGACAACGCGAAGGCCACCGCCCAGGCGTTCGGCATCCGCAGCATTCCCACACTCGTGGTCCTGAAGGACGGCAAGACCGTCAAATCCTTCACCGGACTCACGCAGGCGGACGCCTTGGTGGCCGCCGTTAAAGAAGCGCTGTAAGTACTGTCACTCAACCTCTTTTCCAAAACCATCCACACACAAAGGCTTCTCATGCGCACGACTCTTCTTCTTGCCGCCGCCCTCGCGACCACCCTTCACGCTGCGGCGGCCGAGCCCCAGGCGGCGCCGGCCGAAACGCCCGGCATGACCCGCATCTTCAACGGCAAAGACCTGACCGGGTGGGAGGGCGACCTCTCGCTCTGGTCGGTTAAAGACGGCGTGATCCGCGGCGAGACAACCGCCGAGAATCCGGCGCAGGGCAACACGTTCCTGATCTGGAAGGACGGCACGACGCGGGACTTCGAGCTTCGCCTTTCCTTCCGCTGCACCGCCGCCAACAACTCAGGCATCCAGTACCGTTCCGCGCGCCTGCCGAATAAACCCGGTGCCAAAAACCAGTGGCGTCTCAAGGGCTACCAGCACGAAATCCGCAACGAACAGAAATTGCCGAACGTCGCCGGCTTCATCTACGACGAGGGCGGCAAGCGCGGCCGCATCTGCCTGGTCGGCGAGCAGGCGATCTGGGCCGACGGCAAAAAAAAGGTGCAAGCGTCGCTGCTGGACGGTGAAGCGTTCAAAACGCTGTTCAAACTCAACGACTGGAACGACGTCGTGATCGTCGCCCAAGGCAACCGCATCCGCCACTACCTGAACGGCCGGCTGACCCTGGACTTCACGGACGACCCCGCGCTGGCCCTGCTGGACGGCTCTCTGGGCCTGCAACTGCATGCCGGCCGGCCGATGTGGGCGGAGTTCAAAGAGATCCGCATCAAGCCGCTGGACTGACGCGGCCTTCGTTTGCACCCTTCTTATGAAATTTGCACGCCGCACACGCTTGTGTGCGGCTTCTTGGTCTTGCTACAGTGGACACCGAAAGGGAGGCTATCATGTTGAAATCTGTTTTGCTTTTCAGTGCGATCATCGCCGCCTGCGCGGCTTCGGCAGCCGAGATCATTAAAATCGGCATCATCGGGCTCGACACCTCGCACAGCATCGAATTCGCCAAACTTCTGAATGCCGAAACCCCGTCGCCGGAGTACGAGGGTTGCCGCGTGGTGGCGGCCTATCCGCAAGGCAGCCGCGACATCGCCTCCAGCACCAACCGCGTGCCCGGCTATATCGAAAAAGTCAAGCCGTTCGGGGTCGAGATCGTCGACTCGATCGACACCTTGCTGAAAAAGGTCGATGCGGTGCTGCTGGAGAGTAACGACGGCCGCGTTCATCTGGAGCAGGCGCTTCCGGTTTTCAAGGCGGGCAAGCGCGTGTTTATCGACAAGCCGATCGCCGGCTCATTGCCGCATGTGCTGGCGCTCTTCGAGGCGGCCAAGCGCCACAACGTACCGATGTTTTCCAGCTCGTCGCTGCGCTACACGCTCATGACGCAGGAGATCCGCAGCGGCAAGCACGGAGCGGTCGTGGGTGTCGACGCCTTCAGTCCCTGTTCGCTCGAGGCCACGCATCCCGACCTTTTCTGGTACGGCATCCATGGCGTCGAAACACTCTTCACGCTGATGGGCACCGGCTGCGAATCGGTCGTGCGCGTCTCCACGCCCGGTACGGATCTGGCGATCGGCACGTGGCACGGGGGGCGGATCGGCACCTTCCGCGGCAACCGCGACTCGCGGAACGGCTACGGCGCGACGGCCTTTCTGGCGAAAGGCTTGCAGCGCGTCGAC
>MWEJ01000023.1 GCA_002071025.1 Verrucomicrobia bacterium ADurb.Bin070
ATGACGAACGCCAGTTCCTTCGCCATGTCTAGTGTCCCTTTACAGGTTGTTTCACGGTCTGCCGGATGCTGACAGCCCCCATCGCGACCAACGCGACCGACATGATAATCAAGATGCCCGTCGTCAGCGTCATCACGCCGCCGGCCCTGAAGCCGTCTGACTGCCACACCCGCAGGTTGCGCAGGAAGAGGGTCGTGATCGCGGCGCCGCTGGTGGCCATCATGAAAAGCATCGGCAGCAGCGTGAGCGCGAGCGGACGCTTATGTCGCAGCAGCCACAGGCTGCAGCCGAGCAGGGTCAGCGCGGCGAGCAACTGGTTGGATGACGCGAAGACCGGCCAGAGGCTCTTCGCACCGCCGCCGAGCAGCAGCCAGCCGGCGGCGGCGACCGCGACCAGCGTGGCGACGTAGCGGTTGGAGATGAGGGCACGGAACGAGGATGACACCGGCGCGGCTACGGGCGGCGCGTCCTCGGGCTGTTCGCGCGGCAGGAAAAGCTCCTGCCACGTGAAGCGGGCCAGGCGCGTGGCGGTGTCGAGCGTCGTCATCAGAAAAGCCGCCAGCGCCAGCGAGATGAACACGATGCCCGCGCTGTGCGGCAGCCCCAGTTTGTCGGTGAAACTCGCGATTCCGCCGGCGAACAGCTTGACCGCGCCCTGCGTTTTCAACGCCGCGGCGTACTCGGCCTGGCTCATCACCCCGACCGCGATCAGCGCGATGATCGCCAAGGCGCCTTCTATCAACATGCCGCCGTAAGCGACCGGGCGGAGGTGACGTTCGCTGTCCACCTGCTTGGCGGTGGTGCCCGAGGCCACCAGCGCGTGGAAGCCGGAGCAGGCGCCGCACGCCACGGTCACAAACAACAGGGGAATCAGCGGATCGGATCGGCCGCTCAACGGGCTCACCGCATGCCAGCCCGTGAAAGCGTCGAGATTCAACGCCGGCCGCGCCACGAAAATGCCGATGAAGCCGAGCGCCATCATGGCGTAGAGCAGGTAGGAGTTCAGATAGTCGCGCGGCTGCAGCAGCAGCCACACCGGCAGCACCGAAGCCGCGAAGCAGTAGGCGAGCAGCACCACCGTCCAGAGCTGCCGGGCGGTTGCCACGTCGCAGCCCAGCAGCTTGACCAGATCGAGCGGGAGGAGCGTTCCGGCATAGACGCAGGCGAAGGTCAGCGGCACAAAGATCAGCGAACCGGTCAGGATGCTCAGGCCGCCCCTGTAGACCAGGCGGCCGAAGACGACCGCCAGCCCGATGAAGAGCAGCGACGCCGTGGCGACGGCCGGAATCTCAACAAAGGTGACCGCCACGATGCGCAGAAATTCGGCGACGACCAGCACCAGCGTGAACCAGCAGAAGAAGAGGAAGAGCATGCGGCCCCAGTACCCCATCAGCGATTCGATCACCGTGCCGATCGAGCGGCCCTGGTGGCGGATCGAGAGGAACATCGCGGCGAGGTCATGAACCGAGCCGATCAAGATGCAGCCCAGCACGATCCAGAGCGCCACCGCCGCCCAGCCGAACTGCGCCGCCAGCACCGGTCCGACGATCGGCCCGGCGCCGGCGATGCTGGCGAAGTGGTGGCCGAACAGGATCGCGGGGTGGGTCGGCACATAGTCGACGCCATCGCGCAGCGTGTGCGCGGGCGTCGGGCGCGCGAGATCGACCCCGAACACCCGCTCGACGAGGCGGCCATAGACATGGTACGCCAGATAAAACAGCACACAGGACAGCGCGAGCAGCACGGCTCCGTTCATGGCGAGTCTCCCTTGCGTGGCGGAAAGGGGCTCAGCTTAGCGCTTTGGAAGAGAGGTGTCAATGAAAGCCGCCTGAGCCATGCCAGTTCGCGGCGGCGCATGCGGGCGCGTTCGCGCGGCGTGGCGTCGTCCGCGCCGGTCAGATGGTCGCAGCCGTGCGCCAGATAGAGCGCGAGCTCGCGGTCGGCCGACCACCCGGCGCGGCGCGGTGCGGCGCGGAGAGCACGCTCGACATTCACGAACAGTTCGCCGACCAGGCCGTCGGCTTCGCCGGGAATCGGCTCGTAGCGTTGCGTGATCACATCCGTGGCGCCCTCGTGGCCCAGGACCGCCCGGTTGACAGGCGCGATGCCGGCGTCGTCCAGCAGGTGGACCGTCACCTCCTGCCACGGCCGCTCAGCGGGTGTCCGGGCCAACCCCGCGAGACCGCGGACCAGCCGCCTCACCGCAGACGTATCGACGGCAAATCGGCGTTGTGCATGGCAGATGGCGACTCGCATGACCGGCTTTCCTGAAAAGCAAAGATTTAGGACGCGGGCGAAAGGAAGTCTCCTCCGCGCTCCCGCATCCTAAATCCAGACGGCACCCTCACGGCGCGCCGGCCGATCTGCCGGCGCGCGGGTTTTCTCACGCCTCGCGCAGGCGGGCTTTCTTGCCCGTGAGGTTGCGCAGGTAGTAGAGCTTGGCGCGACGCACGCGGGCGGAACGCTCCACCTCGACGCGGTCAATGTACGGCGAATTCAGCGGGAAAACCTTTTCCACGCCCACGCCGTACGAGATACGGCGGACCGTGAAGGTCGCGGTATTGCCTGTGCCATTGTCGCGGGCGATGACGGTGCCGGCAAACGCCTGCACACGCTCTTTATCGCCCTCCTTGATCTTCACAAAGACCTTGACGCTGTCGCCCACCTTGAACGCCGGGGCGCTCTTGCCGGCATTCGCCTTGGCGACCTGCTCGGCATTGATCTTATCAATCGCTTTCGCAATCATCTCACTTCTCCAACTATGCTCACGCACTACAATGAACTAACGAACCAACAAATCCGGCCGCCGTTTCGCCGTCCTGTCCAACGCCTGCCGCTCGCGCCAGGCCTCCACCTCGGCATGGTTGCCGTTCTGCAACACCGCTGGCACCGCCATCCCGCGATACACCGGCGGGCGCGTGTACTGCGGGTATTCCAGACGGTCCTCGCTAAAGGACTCGTCTCGAGTCGCCGCCTCGCCGCCGCCCAGCACGCCGGGCAGCAACCGCACCACCGCATCGACCACCACCGCCGCAGGCAGGACCCCGTTGGTGAGCACGTAGTCGCCGATCGACAGCTCGTCCGTCACCAGCGCCGCGCGCACGCGGTCGTCAATGCCTTCATAGTGGCCGCAGACAAAGATCAGGTGACGGGCCTTCGCCAGCCGCCGAGCTTCCGCCTGCCGGAACGTCACGCCGGACGGGGTCATCAGGATCACCCGCGCACCCGGCGTGCGCACCGCCTCGATCGCTTCGAACCACAGCTCCGGCTTCATGATCATGCCGGGACCGCCGCCGTACGGACGATCATCCGCCGTGCGCCGGGCGTCACGCGCGAAGTCACGCAGATCCACCGTCCGAAAAACAACCGCGCCCTGCCGCGCCGCCCGCCGCAGCATGCTCTCCTCGAGAAACCCGCGGAGCATGCCCGGAAACACGGTCAGCACATCGATCTGCAGGGGTTCACCCATACCGACCGCCGCGCGACCCTTACACCGCCGCCGTCAGGGGCGCGGCCTTCTTAGCCTTGCGGACCATGCTCGCCACGGTCTCGCTCATCTGGGCGCCCTTGGACTGCCAATGCGCGACGCGCTCCAGATCCAGCTTGAAGTTCTCGCCTTCACGCTTGGGCTCATACCAGCCCAGAATCTCAAGAAACTTACCATCGCGGGGCGAACGTTCGTCCGCCGCCACCACGCGATACGACGCGTTGTTGTTGCAGCCTGTCCTGCGAAGTCTGATTTTGACCATTTTCTCCTCCGTGAAACGCGATACATTACCAACACCGCGCCCCGCGTGGCAAGCGGGATTTTTCAGTCGGCCTTCTTTTTCGCGCGCGGCGCGCGCTTTTTCGTGCCTGCGGCGGGCTTTTTCGGCACGCCGGCCGTTGTTGTCTCTGTTTTCTCCGGAGACGGCGCCGCCGCCTCTCGCGCGGTCGGCGTGCGCAGCGGCAACTCGTCCCGCATGCGGAACGCGAGCCCCTGCCCGTCCCCGGCCACGCTAATCTCGATCACGCCTGCGGTCAGCACGCCGCGCAGCAGCTCCTCGGCCAGCCGGTCTTCCAGGTGCCGCTCGACGGTGCGCCGCAGCGGCCGGGCGCCCAGGGCGGGATCGAAGCCTTTGCCGACCAGAAACTCGGTGGCGGCGGCGTCCGGCTCCAGCGTGATCGCTTTGGCCGCGAGCCGCTCGCGCAGCTTGGCCAGCTCGATGTCGAGAATCTTGACGACATCCGCCTTGTCGAGCTTGCGGAAGACGATGATGTCGTCAAACCGGTTCAGCAGTTCCGGCTTGAAAATCTGTTTGGCCGCGTTGATCATGCGGTCGCGCAGCCGGCCGTAGTCCTCCTGCGCTGACTCATGCGCGAAGCCCAGGCCCTGCCCCTGTTTGGACGTGTCGAAGCCGAGGTTGGAGGTCAGGATCACCACCGTGTTGCGGAAATCGACCTGCCGCCCCAGGCTGTCGGTGAGCCGCCCCTCCTCCAGAAGCTGCAGCAGCATGTTCATCACGTCCGGGTGCGCCTTTTCCACCTCGTCGAAAAGCACCACGCTGTACGGCCGGCGCCGCACGCGCTCGGTGAGCTGCCCGCCCTCTTCGTGGCCGATGTAGCCGGGCGGCGAGCCGATCAGGCGCGAGACCGTGAACTTCTCCATGTACTCCGACATGTCGATCTGGATCAGCGCCTTCTCGTCGCCGAACATCTTTTCGGCCAGCGCCTTGGCCAGCAAGGTCTTGCCCACGCCGGTGGGGCCCAGAAAGATGAACGAGCCGATCGGCCGCTTGGGATCCTTGAGGTCAGCCCGCGAACGCCGCAGCGCGCGCGCCACCGCCTGGATCGCCGGGGCCTGGCCCACGACCGCCTCCTGCAGCTCCTGCTCAATGTTGAGCATGCGCGCCAGCTCGGTCTGGCTCATGCGCTTGATCGGCACGCCGGTGATGTGCGCCACCGTTTCCGTCACGTCGTCGACCGTCACCGGCTGGGCCTTCTCGCTGTGCTCGGCCTTCCACGCCGCCACCACGGCGTCCAGCTCCTGCTTGGCCTTGCGCTCTTCGTCGCGCAGCGCCGCCGCCTCTTCGAAATGCTGATCGCGGATGGCCGCGTCTTTGCGCTGGCCCATTTCGCGGATGCGCCGCTCGAAGTCGCGCACGTCCGGCGGCCGCGCCGACACCCGCATGCGCACCCGCGCCCCCGCCTCGTCGATCGCGTCGATCGCCTTGTCCGGCAGTTGCCGGCCGGGCTGGTAACGCGCGGTCAGCTTCGCCGCCGCCTCCAGCGCCCCGGCTTCGTACAGCACGTTGTGATGCGCCTCGTAGCGCGGCGCGATGCCGCGCAGGATCGACACCGTCTCCTCGACGGTCGGCTCTTCGACGCGCACGGTCTGGAAACGGCGCTCCAGCGCGGCGTCCTTCTCGATCGATTTGCGGTACTCGCTGAGCGTCGTCGCGCCGATGCACTGCAGCTCGCCGCGCGCCAGCGCGGGCTTGATGATGTTGGCGGCGTCCATAGCGCCCTCAGCCCCGCCGGCACCCACGATGGTATGCAGCTCGTCCAGGAACAGGATCACGTTCTTCTCGCGCCGGATCTCGTCCACCACCGCCTTGATGCGCTCTTCAAACTGGCCGCGATACTTCGTGCCGGCCACCATCAGCGCCATGTCGAGCGCGATCACGCGCTTGCCGAGCATGCGCTCCGGCACATCGCCGTTGATGATCGCGTGCGCCAGCCCCTCGACCACCGCCGTCTTGCCCACTCCGGCCTCGCCCAGCAGCGCCGCGTTGTTCTTGGAGCGGCGGCTCAAGATCTGGATCACGCGTTCCAGTTCGCTGCGGCGGCCGACCACCGGATCCAGCTCGCCCTGTTTCGCCAGCTCGGTCAAGTCGCGGCCGAATGCGTTCAGCGCCGGCGTCTTGGACTTCACCTCTTTTTTCGCGCCGGCCGGAGGCGGTGCGCCCGGCGGCGGCGTCTCCGGCATCGGGCCCTGCCGCTCTTCCTCCTCGCGGTCGGACGGGTCGAACCCGTCCTCCACCTCGTCCGCATCCTCCATCGCCTCCAGGCAGCGGCGCACGCCGTCTAAGACCTCGTCGATCCGGACATTCAGCGACTGCAGGACCTGCGCGGCCACGCCCTCGCCTTCGCGCAGCAACGCCAGCAACAGGTGCTCGGTGCCCACCATCTGCTGCTGCATCGACTGGGCCTCGGAGACCGCCAGTTGCAGCACCTTCTTAGTGCGCGGCGTGTAAGGCAGCTCGCCCTTGGTCTTGATGTCGCCGCCAAAACCGACCATGCGCTCGACCGCGATGCGCACGTCATCCAGCGACACCCCGAGCTCCTCCAACACCTCAACCGCCACGCCCTCGCCCAGCGCCACCAGTCCCAGCAGCAGATGCTCGGTGCCGATGTAGGGGTGGTTGAAGCGCTCGGCCTCGCGCGCCGCCAACTGTAACGCGCGCTGCGCACGCTCCGTAAAATGACCGAATCCGTTCATATCGCCTCCTCAACACTTCAATTTCACGCGGGCCACCTTGCGGCTCAAAAACTCCGCCCGCATCTCATCGCGCTCGTCGGATGTCAAGGACGTTCCCAGGCCCTTCTGCAGATGGCCCGGCTGCATCATCAGGATCAGCGCGTCCACATCCGACACCTTCAGGCGCGTGCAAAGCCCCATCGCCGCCCCCAACCGCAACGCCGAGAGGAATTCCAGCGCCTCGGCCGTCGCCAGCAGGCGCGCGTTCTGCAGGACACTCAGCGAACGCGCCAGACAGTCGACCAGCACCAGCGGCGTCTCCTGCAGCAGGCGCACACGCGCGTTGTGCTCCTGGCGCACCACTTCGGAGCAGATGCGCGTCACGCGGCGGATGATCCCCGCCTCGTCGGTTCCCAGCGTGTCCATGTTCGAGACCTGATAAATCTGCCCCGCCGCCTCGGACCCCTCGCCGCCGATGCCGCGCACCAGCAACCGCATCCGTTCCAGACCGCGCACGACCGGCTCGATCTCGCCCAGCAGGCTCGAGCCCAGCAGGTGCAGCATGACGCCCGCGCGCAGGCCGGTGCCGACATTGCTGGGGCAGGCGGTCAAATAGCCCAGCCGCGGCGACCACGCATAGGCGAGGTGGCGCTCCAAACCGGTGTCCAGAGCATCCGCGCGCCGCCACGCCCCCGCGACATCCAGCCCCTGCGCGAAACCCTGGATACGCAGATGGTCCTCTTCGTTGACCATCACGCAGACCGAACCGTCCTTGGCCACCGCCACGCCGCCGCCCGCCGCCCGCTCCAGCAGCTCTTTGCTGATCAGGTGCGATTCGCACAGCATGTCGCGGTCCTGCTCCTCGACCCCCGCCACCGGCGTGACCCGCAGCTCGGGCGCTTCAGCGCTCAAAGCCTCGCGCACGGCGTTCAGGACCCGTTCGCGGTCACGTTCGGTGGCCCAGTCCGGGAAGCGTTCGCCCGCCAGATTGCGCGCCAGCCGCACGCGGCAACTCATCGCGATCGTCGCCGCCTGCTCAGGCAGCGCGGGGCGCGGCGCGTCTTGCGCCTCCGAGGTCAGCATCATGCCGGGCCTCCCTTCGCCGCATCGGGCTCGGGCAGGCGGAGCAGCTCGTCGCGCAACGCGATCGCCTCCTCATAGCGCTGCTCCTTGACCGCCTGCGCCAGGCGTGCCTCAAGCTGCCGTCGCTGACACAGGGCCTGCGCACGCTGCGGGACCTTGCCGACATGCTGCCTGGCGCGGTGCAGATCAAAAATCGCCGCATCCAGCTCTCTGGCAAAAGCCTCGTAACACGCCGGACACCCCAGACGCGATTGCTTGCGGTATTCATGACGCAGGATGCCGCAGGCCGGACACGCCGGCTCGGCGCGATTCATGGCGCGCCCCACGATCTCAAATGCCGCGTCGAGGATCATGCCCATCAACGGCACCGTCCCCATCCCACCCGCGACAGGCTGCTCAGCGTCGACGTCGGGCGGCGCCGCAGCAGCCGCCTCCTGCCGGGCGCAGCCCTGGCAGACATACAGCTCCTGAAGCTCGCCCCCGACCTCGCGCCGGATCGCGGTTTCCGCGTCCGCTTTATGACACAGTTCACATTTCATCTTATCCGTCCAAACCGTAAAAGTGAACTGTAGCAAAAATCAGCGCGGGCCGCAAATGCGCGCCACCCCCGCCTCAGAGTTCGCGGATATAGATGTTCTTGAACTCGATCGGGTCACCGTGGCACTGCAGTTCGATCTGCTCTTTGGAGAAGATCGGCTGGTTGCGGTCCCAATAGTTTTCCAGCACGGTGTTGTCCACGACCAGGGTGCCGTTCAGCTTGACCGTCACCTTGTCGCCGACCATCTTGATGTAGAACGTGTTCCAGTCGCCGATCTGGCGGTCGGCGATCGCGAGCGCCTGGCTCGGGTTTTTCTTGTTGTTGTACAGGCCGCCGGACCCGATCTTCCACTGGTTGTGCGGGTCCCAGATCTGGACCTGCGGCGAACCGCGCAGGTACAGCCCGCTGTCGCCGCGCACGGTCAACAGCCGCCAGTCGACCCACATTTCGAAATCGCCGTAATCCTTGGCCGTGGCCAGGCTGTACCCCTTGCCGTCAAAATAGAGCGTACCGCCGTCGCGCACATGCCAGCTCTTGCGCATCTCCTCGTCGGCCTTCGCCTGCATCTCGGCCCGCTTCTCGGGCGCGGCTTTCTGGCGAACCAGCGGGTTGTCAAACTTCTCGGCGCGGGTCACGCCCTTCCAGTTCGCTAAATCCTTGCCGTTGAAGAGCGCGGTGAATCCCGCCGGCGGCGTGTTGTCCGTCGGCTTCACCACCTGGTAGTCGGCCGGGACCTCTTTGATGCGGATGTTACGCCAGTCCACGCGCGTGCCGTGCCCCAGCCAGCCGATGTGCCCCTTGGGGTTGTGCAGGCCGGGGTGCGCCTTTTTGTCCATCGTCTCCTTGATGGTGGCGAGATCAGCATCCACAATCACCTCGCCGTTCAGGAGCACCGTGATCTTCGAGCCGATCGCGCGGACCTCCTGAACGTTCCACTGGCCGACCTTTTTCTGAAAACCGCGCTTTGCCGGCACCACGCCGTAGATCGAGCCGTGGTACTGATACGGCTGCAGCTTGGTGTACTGCGACCCTGAATCATCGAGAATCTGCAACTCCATCGCGTTGTAGGCAGCATCCCCTTGCAGCGGCGCACGGATGCCCAGCCCGTTGTTGGAGTTGGTATACAGCAGGAAGTCGAAACGCAGAATGAAGTTGTCGTACTCCTTGGCGGTCATCAACTTGCCGCCCTTTTTCGGATCACAATAGAGAACCCCGTCCTCTACCTTGTAGCCGTCGGTCGCGCCGACCCATCCGGTCAGATCCTTGCCGTTGAACAGCGAGACAAACCCTTCCTCGAGAGCCGGTCCGTCCGCCTGCGTCGCCCAAACGCCCGCCACAGCGACCGCGCATGCCGCTAAAAGATGCTTCATTTGTTTGTGCCCCTTTTTTGTTTTACCGGCAGGAACCCCTGCCCATCACTATTCCTTGCTGTATTTAAATCGAATGCCCGCCGAAAAGCAATCCGCGTTTTTTCGCACGCGCCTCGCAATGCTTTCCAATCACCGGCGCCCGCGAGCCCCCCCATAACCCTATACGAACGGATTCTCTCCCGGATATCGCACACCCTCCGGCAGGGGCGTGTTGATGTCGTCCACGCCCAGCAGCGTGACTGTCTCGAACAGCGCGCGCCCGGCGTGCGCGAATCCGAAGCCGCCGTGATGCGGGAACCGTTTGCTGATCAGCACGTGGCGGTAGAAGCGCGCGAAATCGCGGATGCCCACGATGCCAATCCCACCGAAGGAGCAGGGATCGATGTCCAGGATCTCGCCCTCCGCAAGATAGCTCGTCCGTTCGCCGTCGGCGTTGCCCTGCAGGCGGAACATCGTGGCGGGGCCGGGCTTGAGCGGGCCTTCGAGCGTACCGCGCGTGATGTCCGGCGCCCGGCCGCCTTCCATCAGGCGGTTCATGATGAGCTGGAACTTCATCGAACAGCTTTTCATACAGGAGCTGCACGTGTTGCCGCAGTGGAAACCCATGAAGAGGTCTCGGGCGGGAACCCCCTTGAGGTTCTTGCCCTTGATCACGTCGGCCGGCACGGAATTGTTGATGTCGAGCAGGGTGGCGGGCAGTCCCGTCGCGCACTGCAACATGTACTCGGAGAGCGCGCCGTAGAGGTCCACCTCGCAGGCCACCGGAATGCCGCGCCCCGCGAGGCGGCTGTTGACGTAACAGGGCACGAAGCCGAACGCGCCTTCAAACGACGGCCAGCACTTGTTCGCGAAAACGCCGTAGGATGACGCGCCGAGATTCGCCTCGTAAAACTTCATCAGGGTCAGCTCATATTGCGCGAGGCGCGGCAGCAGGTCCGGCCAGCGGCAGCCCGCGCCCAGCTCTTTCGCCATGTCGGCGGCGATCGCCGCGATCGTCTTCTTCTCTTTCGCGGCCGCTTTGTACGCCACCAGCAGGTCCAGCTCGGAATTCTCCATCACCGTAACGCCGAGGTCATAGAGCGGCTGGATCGGCGCGTTGCACGCCATAAAATCCTGCGGCCGCGGACCGAAGCCGAAGATCTTGAGGGCTTTCACGCCGACCACCGTGCGGGCGATCGCGACGAACTCGCCGATTTTCTGCGCGAGATCCTTCGGCAGCCCCACGGGATACTGCGGAATGTGGACGGCGAGGCGGCGCAGCCCGATGTTGTAGGAACAGTTCAGCAGGCCGCACAGCGCGTCCCCGCGGTCGTTCGCAAGTACGGCCTTGTTCTCTTCGGCCGCAGCCACGGCCATACAGGGACCGGGAAACTCCTGTAAAAACAAGGTCGTGGGCGCCTCAGGCCCGAAATTCCCCAGATACGCCACGGCCGCGTTGCAGCCGACCGCGACCAGCTCGTCGCACGCGGCCAACGCCTGCGTCTCGTTCTCGACGATCACCGTGGCGGCGACCGCGCGCACCTTCTGTTTCTTTAATTCCGCCATCAGCGCGTCGAGGCGCTTCTGAGTCAACGAGGCGGGGAAACAGTCTCGCGACACGCCGACGACTCCGATCTTAATGTCAGGCACGTTCGTCAGACTCATCGTTCTCTCCTTCATTCTTGCACATTCCTTGTTTGATCTTGGGACGTCCCGTTGGTTATCGGTCATTCCCCTGGCCATAATAAGCGCCGGGACCGTGTTTGCGGCCGTAGTGCTTGTCGAGCAGGTAGCCGGGTAACGGAGCGATATCGGGGCGCAACGCAAAGGTCGCGGCAGCCCTTTGCGCGACCGCCTCCAGAGCAACCGCGTTCTCGACCGCCTTCAAGGGATCGGGCCCCCAGACAAAGGGGCCGTGCCCCGCCGCCAGCACGCCGGGCACGGCATCGGGATCCAGACCGCGGAAGCGCTCGACGATCAGCAGGCCGATATGCCGCTCATACTGATCGCACACCTCGGCCGACGCCGGTATCCGCGCGACGGGAACCGCGCCGTGGAAATGGTCGGCGTGCGTCGTGCCAAGACACGGGATCTCGCGCGCCGCCTGCGCGAAGGCCGTGGCATAGACACTATGCGTGTGGACGACGCCTCCGACATTCGGAAACGCTTGGTACAGCACCGCGTGGGTCGGCGTGTCGGATGAGGGCGCACAGGGGCCTTCAACCCACTTGCCGTCGAGATCGGTCACCGTCATCGCCTCGGGCGTCAGCGCGTCATACGGCACACCGCTGGGCTTGATCACCAGCAGGCCGCGCGCGCGGTCGATACCGCTGACGTTGCCCCACGTGAGCGTCACCAACCCATGCCGCGCCAGCGCGAGGTTGGCTTCGCAGACGATTACTTTGAGTGCTTCGAGCATTGACATTTCCCCGACGGGAATCGACGGCTTCGACCGGTATCGACAGGTGTCGAGACCTGCCGTCACCTGTCGAGACCCGTCGATCCTCTTTACCGCTGACGTTCCCGGAGCGCGATCAGCGCCTTCATGACATTGGCCATGCCGCCGCTCCACGCTGCGGTCCCGAACCCGTCGTGAAGCTGACGGTACAGCCTGAACAGCTCGGCGTAAACCGCCACGTTCTCCGGGATCGGCTGATAGACCCGGCCACGGACGCGGCAGACCTTCGCCTGCGCCGCCTCGATATTCTCGAAAGCGCCCGCCGCGACCGCGCCGAACAGCGCGGCGCCCAGCGCGCAGGTCTGGTCCGATGCCGCGACCGCCATCGGCATATTCAGCACGTCGGCGTACACCTGCATGAGAAAAGGGCTCTTGGCGGACAGACCGCCACAAGTGATGACCTGTTCCACCGGCACGCCATAGTCACGCACGCGATCAATAATCATGTGCGCGCCAAAGGCCGTGGCCTCCACGAGCGCGCGGTAAATCTCCGCCGCAGTCGTGTGCAGCGTCTGTCCGAGCAGCAGGCCGGAAAGCCGCACATCCGTCAGCACGCAGCGGTTGCCGTTGTTCCAGTCGAGCGCCAGCAGTCCGCTTTCTCCCGGCTTCAACTTGGATGCCGCCTCGTCTAATGCAGCGAACTTATCGCCCTGCGAGGCCCCGTACGCATCCGGCACCAGATGGTTCACACACCACAGAAAAATATCGCCGACGGCCGACTGTCCCGCCTCAATGCCGATATAGCCGGGCATAACCGAGCCGTCCACCATGCCGCACACGCCGGGGATGTCGCGCAGGGGCGGATCGTTCCTGGCGACCAAGAGGTCGCACGTGCTGGTGCCGAGGATCTTCGCCAGCTTGCCGGCGGCGCATCCGGCGCCCACCGCGCCCATGTGCGCGTCGAACGCGCCGACCGCCACGGCGATGCCGGCGGGCAGGCCGAGCGTCTTCGCCCATCCGGCGCAAAGCCCGCCCGCCTTGACGTCGGCGGTGTGGGCGGTCGCGTAAAGGCGGTCGCGCAGGTCGGCCAGCGCGGGATCGAGCGCCGCCAAGAAAGCTTTGTCCGGCAGCCCGCCCCACACGTTCGCGTACAGCGCCTTGTGGCCGGCAGCGCAGACACTGCGCTTGAGCGCGAGCGGATCCTCGATACCCGTGAGCACCGCCGGGATCCAGTCGCACAATTCGACGAAGCTGAACGCGGCTTCAAACACGCGCGGCGCCGCGCGTTTGAGACGCAGCACTTTCGCCCAGAACCATTCGGAGGAGTAGGTGCCGCCGCACTTGGCCAGGTACTGCGGCCGCATCTGTCCGGCCAGCGCCGTGATCTCGGCCGCCTCCGCATGGCTGGTGTGGTCTTTCCACAACCACGCCTGCGCATCGGGGTTGTCCTTGAATTCAGGATGCAGCGCCAGCGGCGTGCCGGAACGGTCCACGGGCATCGGCGTCGAGCCGGTCGTATCGACACCGATACCCACCACCGTGTCGGGCGAGAAGGCCGGATCGGCGGCGTGCGCCTTTTTCAGGCCTTCGACAACGATCGCGATCAAGCCGCTGCGATAGTCCGCCGGATTCTGGCGCGCGACATTCGGGTCACGCGGGTCGACGATCACCCCCATCTGGCCCGACGGATAGGCATAAACATGCGAGGCGACCTCCGTACCATTGTCGAGGTTGACGATCAGCGAGCGGCACGAGTTGGTGCCGTAGTCCAAACCGATTGCGTAACGGGCCATCTTTTCACTCCCTTCCTTTCGCTCCCTGCCGCCTTTACTCCGCCTTGATTCTGATAATCGTGAGCGAATGCGCGGGGAGTGTCACGTGCGAAGCCGCGCCCGGCACATCAAACGTGTCTTCTTTCGGGGCGATCGTGTACGGCTCCTCCATCGTGTTCACATCGTCCGGACGGCCGGTCAGCGTGATGCGCCGTGCCTTTTGCGCCCGCACGTCGGCGCCCGCCAGGCTGAGCGCAAGCGTCACCGGGGCGTTGTGCGGATTGACGCCTTTCACGACGATCTCGCCCGCCGTCCTGTCCCGGCCGGCCACGAGATAGGCGCGTGCCGCCTGTCCGTTCGGCAGCAGCCGGTCGAAGAGCGGCCGGCCGTCGAGCCAGGCACGCACACGCTCACCGTCAAGCTGGATCTTGATCGCGTACCAGCGTCCGGTCTCGATGGTACCGGGCTGGCGGACAACTGGATTCTGCCCGTTCTGCTCGATGCCGTGCTCCTTGTTGCCCCAACCGCCAAGGTTCAGGTGAACCGTCTTGTCGCGCTGGTCGCGGACGCGGATGATAAAGCCCTCCTTGCCCGACAGCTTGCGAGCGTTGAGATCGAGGGTGTAGCTCTCCCACGGCGCGCCCGCGATGAAACTGGACACGGTCTCCCGCACCGCCGCGTCGGATTGGCGCAGCGCGCCGTCCCTGACCGACCACGCGCCCTCCTTTGACTTCGACCAGCCCTTCGTCCCCTCCTTCGGGTCAAAGGCATAGAGGGTCTCGCCGCCTCGCGTGACGCGGATATCCTTGAATTCAGCGGCCGTCTCCCACGTGTGCAGCCCGATCGTCCCCGTCGGCGGCAGCGGCGCGAGATTGTCTGGCGCCTCCACGGGCAGCAACACATCCGGCAGATTGTTCATGAACAGCTTCTGCACGTAATAGGAGGGCGTGCCGAAGGCGCGCGTGTTATCGAACCAAATGAGATCGATATTCCATTGCGTGCGGCCGATCTTGTTGAAGAGCGGCGCATAAGCGGCCATGCGCACTACATCTGAGTTGCGTTCGAAGCCGGTCATCGCGGCCGCTTCGCACAGCGCGGCTAGCAGGTTGTTCTTGCGGTCGCGCGTATGGCAGGCGTATTCGCCGACGTAAACCTTCGGTCCGTTGCGGTCATAGCGGTCATAGCGCGTCGCCTGAGACAGGAACCACTCCGGCGGCTTGTAGTAGTGCTCGTCCACCAGTTCGGCCTTCATCCCCGTCAGCCGGCTCCAAGCTAGTTCGAACATCGGCCCCTCCGGCGCGGCGCCGGCGGAGGAGATGATCGTGATCTCCGGGTGCTTGGCTTTGACCGCTTTTGCGATGACCGCATAGCGGTCGAGGAAGGGCGTGTCCCAGTTTTCGTTGCCGATGCCGACGTACTTGAGGTTGAACGGCGCGGGGTGGCCCATCTCGGCGCGCACGCGGCCCCACGGCGTGTCCGGCTCGCCGTTGGCGAATTCGATCAGGTCGAGCGCGTCACGGACCACCAGGTCGAGGCTGTCGAGCGGCAGGCTCTCCGGCGGCTTGCGGAACTGGCAGGTCATGCCTGCGGCCAAGATCGGCAGCGGTTCGGCGCCGAGATCCTCGGCCATTTGAAAGTACTCGTAATAGCCCAGTCCGTGGCTCTGCCAGTAGCCCCAGAGGTTGTGGTTCAGCGCCCGGCGCTCCAGCGGACCGACCGTGCGTTTCCAGTGATACTGTGTTTCAAAGCTATGTCCTTCCACCACGCAGCCGCCCGGAAAGCGCAGGGTCGCGGGATTCATCGCCGCCAGCATCTCCATCAGGTCTTTGCGGAGTCCGTTCTTGCGGCCTTTGTAGGTGTCTTGCGGGAAAAGCGAAACCAGATCGAGATCCACGGTTCCGCGCGCGTCGAGCAGCACCGCGAGCCGCGCGTTCGTCACCGTCGCGGTCGGCATGAAGAGCGCCTCGTAACGCGCCCAAGGCGCAGGCGGCGGCGAGTCCAGCGGCGAGGCGGGCTGACCGCCGGCGCACGCCGTCTTCCAAGCGTCTTTCGCGATGCGGAACGCGGCCAGCGGCTGCCTCTGCGCGTTTTCCAGCCGCACGGTCAACCCTCCCGCATAGCCGGCGTGCCGCCGAGCGTGGAAGGAGAGCGTGTACGCTTTGCCCTGCTGCACCGCGATGCCGCCGAAACCGTCATTGGCCACGCCCGCGCCTTCTCCCGGCGCGTAGCACTCGACGCGCAGATACTGGAAGGTGTTGGGATGCACCGGATCGGCCCCCTGCAGCGAGACCCTCCCCATCGCCTCGCCGCGCCACTCGCGCGTCCATCCGTCCGGCCCCTGCGTGCGCCAGTCGAAGCCCCGGTTCGCGATCAGCTCCGGATAGAGGCCGCCGTCGGCCGCATCGTTGATGTCCTCGAAAAAAATGCCGTAGAGTGTCCGCGGGATCGCGTGCCCCGGACGGTCCGCGCGCACGGTCACGGCTAGCGGCTCTTGCTGCGCGCAGACTCCTGCGGCCGCAACCACAAATGTAACTAAACAGCTTCTCACCATTCTCATACTGCGCCCCCTCCATTGCCGATTGCCCATTGCCGACTGCCGATTGCCCCTCACCGCAGCCACGTCCAGAAGTACGCATAGGCGGCCAGCACCAGCCCCGCCACGACGCACGATGCGATCACATCCACCCGGTTCCAGCTCGTCCGGTTCTCGCGGCGATACGCCGCGTCGAGCGTGCTGAAGCAGAGCCCGCTGATCGCGGCGGGGTCGGGCGCGGGCGCGGTCAGCGAGGCCGCCACCACTACCGCTACGCTAAAGGCCAGCAGCAGTCCCGAAAAGTAGAAATCTTGGAACGTCGCGATACGCGTCATCAGCGTCGCCGGATCACCCGTCCGGAAAAGCGCGTTGACGGTGAGTTTGGCCATGCCGATCACGAAGCCCGCCGAGAGCCCCCAGACCGCACCGCGCAGGTTGCATCGCCGCCAGCACAAGCCGAGCAGAAAGACGGCGACGATCGGCGGCGCGAGAAAGCTCTGCACCGCCTGAATGTACTGGTACAGGCCGCCGCCGGAAACCGCTTTCATGATCGGCAGCCAGACCAGGCCCAACGTTGTCATCACGACCGTCGTCAACCGGCCGACGTGTACCAGCCATTTTTCCGAAACGTCGGCATGCAGCTTCTTGTAGACGTCAACCGTGAAGAGCGTCGCCACCGAGTTGAAGAGGCTCGCAAGCGAACTCATCAGCGCGGCGACCAGCCCCGCCACGACCAGGCCGCGGAACCCGGCCGGCAACAGCGTGGTCACCAGCGTCGGAAAAACTTTATCGCCATCGACGGCCCCCACCGGGTCGAGCGGGATCCGGATGATGCCGTGCTGGTGCAGGGCATACCCCAGCATGCCGGGAACCAGAAAGATGAAAACCGGCATGAGCTTCAGAAAGCCGCCCCAGAGCGCGCCGCGGCGGGCGTGTGTCAGGCTGCGCGCCGCCAGCGTGCGCTGGACAATGAATTGATCCGTGCACCAATACCAGACGCCGACCGTCACCGATGCGACCACCACGCCGAGCCACGGCAGCGTCGGATGCGAGAGCGGGTGCCAAAGCGAAAAGGCATCGACAACCGCAGGGGACTGCTTGAGCGTCGCCTTCAGCACCCCCCACCCGTCCAGCACACCCCCTTGCGGGAGCGTGTGCCCCAGTTTGGCGAGCGCAAAGAAGGTCACGGAGAGCGAGCCCGTTAAAATGATGCCGGTCTGGACCAGATCGGTGTAGACCACCGCCAGCAGCCCCCCGAATGATGCGTAGACGCCGGCCAGCGTCACTGTCGTGAACGCCCCGATCCAGAACGAGCTGACCGTCTGGCCGGCGATGTTCAACGACAGCTCGGGCAGCATCACCTCGAAGAAGAGCGCCCCGGCGAAGACCGTCACCGAGATCTTGGTCAGCACATAGGCGGCCAGCGACACGAGCGAGAGAATCCAGCGGGCGCGCGCGCCGAAGCGCCGCTCCAGAAACTCCGGCATGGTCTGCACGCCGGACGTGTAGTAGAAGGGCAGGAAGACCCAGGCCATCAGCACCAGCACCCACGCATGAAACTCCCAATGCGCCATGCTGAGCCCGGTCCGCGCGCCCTGTCCCGCCAGACCGATCACGTGCTCCGAGCCGATGTTCGCCGCGAAGATCGACGCACCGATCGCCAGCCAGCCCACGCTGCGGCCGCCGAGGAAAAAATCTTCTGACGTATCCTGCCTGCGCCGGGTCAGCACCACGACGGCCGCCAGCACGGCGAAATAGCCCAGAATCACCAGCCAATCCAACGGTGCCATGATGGTCATAAGGTGCTCTTCCCCTTGGTAAGATTCACTTACGGGGACACATTAACGCCAGACCGCCAGACTTCTCAATTGCATTTCCTGCAAACCCGATTGTAATTATGGCACTCCGCGATGATTTCGTGCGCGGCGTCCGAGCCTCCGCGGGCCGCGCCGTAGCCGCTCTTTTTGAACGTGTCGCAATAGACCAGCCAGCGATCGAAGTGTAGGACTAAGCGTAAACGATGAAGTGTTTGGCCGCCTGATCCAACGGCTTTTTCTGGCAAAACTGAATCGCACCTGCGGGGTGGGCGGGGTGGCTAATCGCACGCTTGACCTCACACTTAACACTTAGTCGTTTACACGTAATCGGATACACTTACCGGAAATGGCGGTGCCGGTAGGCGGCGGGCGGCAGGCCGAACTCGCCGCAAAAGAGACGGTTGAAGTACTGCGGAGAGGAGAAGCCCGCGAGCCGGGCGACCTCCGAGGCGGGGTGGTCGGTTTCCTGGAGCAACCGGCAGGCTTCGCGCAGGCGCAGGCGGGCGATCTCTTGGTGGACCGTGTTGCCGAGGGCCTTGACAAAGGCCCGTTCGACCAGCGTATGCGAACGGCCCACATGCCGGATCACCTCTTCCGCGTTGACGCCGGCCGGGATCTCTTTGCGGATAAAGCGCAGTGCATCGGCCAGCCATTGCGGCGCGACGGGGTCGGTCGCGGTCGAGGCGCGCTCCACGATGCGCGAAGGCGCGATCAGCGCGCGCCGCACCGCGCGGCCCGCGCGCGTCAGCCGCTCATGCAGCATCGCGGCACCGGTCCAGCCGATCTGATGCGCGTCCGGATCAACGCTCGTCAGCATGGGATACGCGAACCCGCAGAGGATGCGGTCGTTATCCACGCCCATCACCGCCACGTCGCGCGGAACATCCAGCCCGAGTTCTTTGCAGACCGCGATCACCTGATAGGCGCGGATGTCATGGCAGCAGAGGATTGCCGTCGGCACGGGCAGCGTCTTCAGCCAGCGCGCCAGCCGCCGGCTGTCCGGCGGATCGCCGTATGCCTCCGCCTGAAGGATCAGCTTGCCGAGAAAGTCCGGCTTGAAGCGGGACGCTTCATAGACCGAACAGGTGAATCCCGCCTGTTCGGCCGTCTCTTTAAACGCCGCGCCGCGCAGGTTGGAGAAGGGAGCGGAGTGGTAGCCGCAAAAGGCGAAATGTCGGAAACGGCGCTCGATGAACCACGCGGCGGCCATCCGGCCGATCGCCCCGTGATCCGCGTCGACCGTCGCGATCCGGGGATACTCGCGCCAGCGGTAGAGATCCACGACCGGCACGCCCAGTCTGGACAGCGCGCCGGCCATCTCGTCATCCGGGATGCGCGCGATCACGCCGTCCACTTTGCCCGCGATCCCTGCGATGCCTTTCTTCCACGACTCGCCGCCGCCTTTGAACATCCAGTTGCCGTTGCACTGCGCAAAATCGGCAATCCCCTCGCACAGCCCCCTGCCGTACCCGCGCGAGGTCTCGACAAACACAGCCACCCTGTAGGATTTCTGCGTCATCACCCCTGCTTGTCAACGTGGAACACGCGCCGCGCCTTACCCTCGCTGCGGGGCAGCGTGCCGGGCTTGAAGATGTCGCCTTTGGGACTGAACCCGAGCCGTTCTTTCAACTGCTTCTCGACCATGTAGCCGGTCACGCCCTCCTGCGCCTCGACATTGATGCGCACGTCGGTCACGCCATGGTCGTTCTCCAGAATAATCTGGTATTCGGGCAGCACGCCGGGAATTTCCATCAGCGCCTGCTCCACCTGTTTCGGGAAGAAGTTCACGCCTTTGACGATCAGCATGTCGTCGCAGCGCCCCTCGATGCGGTCGATGCGCAGGCTGGTGCGGCCGCAGGCGCAGCGCTCGCGGCTCACCACGCGCGTCAGATCGCGCGTGCGGTAGCGGATGACGGGGATCGCCTCGCGCGTCAGCGACGTGAAGATCACCTCGCCCACCGCGCCGTCCGGCACCGGTGCGCCGGTCACGGGGTCGACGATTTCGGTGAGGTATTGATCTTCCCACACGTGGATGCCGCAGCGCGCTTCGCAATCCATGCCGGTCGTGCCCACGCCGCCGGTCTCGGTCATGCCATAGATATCGAACGCCTTGATGCCGAGGCGCGCCTCAACCCGGTTGCGCATCTCATCGGAGAACGACTCCGCGCCGAAGATGCCGATTTTGAGGTCGGGCAACTCCCAGCCCTTCTCGTCGAGCATCTCGATGATCCGCGCCGAATACGAGACCACCGCGCCCATGGCCTTGACCTTGAAGTCTCGCATCAGCATGATCTGCCGCGCGGTGTTGCCCGAGCTGGCCGGCACGGTGAAGAGCCCCGCGCGCCGCGCGCCGTGGTAAAAGCCGAAGCCGCCGTTGAAGAGCCCGAAGGTCGGCATGATCTGGATCGCGTCGCCGGGCTGAAGGCCGGCCATGATCTGGCAGCGCGCCATGCACTCCGCCCACTGCGTCAGATCCGCCTCGGTGTAGGCCATCACCACCGGCGTGCCGGTCGAGCCGGAGCTCATGTGCATCTCGCGGACCGATCCGCGCGGCATGCAGAGCATGTTGAGCGGATACTGGTCTCGGAAATCATCCTTGGTCAGGAAAGGCAGCTCGTGGATGTCGTCCAGCGAACGGATGTCCCCCGGCTCGACGCTGACTTCGGCCAGCTTGCGGCGGTAAAACTCGTTGTTCGCCCAGACGTGCTTGACCGTCCACTGAAGGCCCTTCAACTGCACCGCCGCCAGCTCGTCGCGGCTCAGGGTCTCCGCGCGCTCGTTCCAATACCGGAGTCTGTTCATGCTCAATCCTCGGATCCTGCCGGCCCAGCCGGCCTCTGCGTGTTACGATGAATAGAAACCACTCTAGCGTTTTGACAGCCCGCAGACAATCCCAATCTATGACTGGCCGAGCACGGCCCGCAGAAAGCGCCCGGTGTGCGAGTCGGGGCAGGCGGCGACCGCCTCGGGCGTGCCGGCGACAACCAGCCGCCCGCCCTCGTCGCCGCCGCCGGGGCCGAGGTCGATGACGACATCGGCGCACTTGATGATGTCGAGGTTGTGCTCGATCACCACGACGGTGTTGCCGGACTCGCGCAGGCGCAGCAGCAGGTCGAGCAGCTTGTGCACATCCGCGAAGTGCAGGCCGGTGGTCGGCTCGTCCAGCAGGTAGAGCGTCTTGCCGGTCGCGCGCTTGGAAAGCTCGGCCGACAGCTTGATGCGCTGCGCCTCGCCGCCCGACAGCGTGGTCGAGGACTGGCCGAGATGCACATAGCCGAGGCCGACCTCCGAGAGCGTGCGCAGCTTGTTGGCGATCTGTGGCACCGGCGCGAAGAACTCCAAGGCGTCCTCCACCGTCATGTCGAGCACCTCGGCGATCGTCTTGCCGCCGTACCGGATCTCAAGCGTCTCTTTGTTGTAGCGCAGGCCGCCGCACTG
>MWEJ01000024.1 GCA_002071025.1 Verrucomicrobia bacterium ADurb.Bin070
CTGCGCGACAAGGTGGGAAAGGCGGGGCGGGAACCGGCCCTCGTGGTCCCAGGCGTACTTCTGCATGGCGACGCCGATCGCCTGCAGCTCCTCGGTGAGCCGTTGAAGTTTCTGCTCCGCGCCCAGCGTGCCATAGGCAGGCTGCGACACGCACGGCGGACAACACGCGCCCGCTTTTTGACTGCCCGCATCGGGGCACGTTGTTGAACAGCCGGCGAGTCCGGCTGCGGCCAGGGCGAGGAGGCACATTCTTTTCATGGACGCAATCCTTTCACGATTTCCCCATATCACACTCAACCTACATCATCATGATACGCATCCGAGTTGCCTGAGGTCAAGCCGCGAACAAGGGCAGTTTTTCCATGTCTGCGCTTGCGGAACCGTGCGCACTGCGCGTATACTTCACACCTGTTATCGGGAGTGACTATGCAACGCATACGATGGGTTCTTTGTCTGATGGCGGTCGCCGGGGGCGTGTCAGGGGTATTCGCGCAGTCGGCTGCCCGGCCGCCGTTGATTTCGGTGGTTAAAAAGGGGGCGGATAAAAACACCGTCTCGCTGGCCGGTGTGCAGGCGCCTGGGCCGTATGGGCAGATTTTTGTGAAAACGCTGGCGCGTGACCTGGAGCTTTCGGGCTGGTTCAAGGTCGCGCCGTCGGGCGCGGTGGCCGTGAAGGGCTCCGTGGCGGACGCGGGGTCGGGCATCCAGAGCGGCTGCCGCGTGGAGTGGCCGGGGAAAGCCTTCAACTGGTCGCGCGCCTCACTGGGCCAGGCCGAGGTGCGGCGTCAGGCGCATCAGCTCGCGGACGAGATGGTCAAGCTGATCGCCGGCGAGACCGGCATCGCCCAGACCCGCATCGTTTTTGTCAACCGCCGCGGCCGTAACAACGCGGACCTCTACGTTTGCGACGCCGACGGTCAGAACGTCATGCAGATCACGCACGACAACGTGGCGGCCGTCGGCCCGCGCTGGGCACCGAACGGGCGCGACATCTACTACACCAGTTTTTTGAAGGGCTATCCGGCGGTTTACCGCATGGTGGCGGGCACCGAGCGCAAGGCGCTGGCCGCCTTCAAGGGATTGAACACCGGCGCGGCGATCTCGCCGGACGGCTCGCGCGCCGCGCTGATCCTTTCCTATCAAGGCAACCCGGAACTGTATGTGCTGACGCTGTCCGGCGGCAACCTGACGCGGCTGACCCAGACGCCCCACGGTTCAGAGGCCAGCCCCTGCTGGTCGCCCGACGGGCGCAGCATTGTTTACGTGAGCGACATCGACCGCACGCCGCAGCTTTATCTGGTGGACGTGGCGACGCGCCGCTCGCGCCGGCTGACCTACAAAGGCTCCGAAAATGTCAACCCCGACTGGCATGCCAAGGGCGGGATTGTCTATGCGACCAAACGCGGCGGAGGCTATCAGATCGCCGCGTTCAATCCGCAAGAGGGTGAACGGTCGGCGGCGATGGTGACGCCTCCCGGCAGTTACGAGCACCCTTCGTGGGCGGCGGACGGGCGGCATGTGGTCTGCTCGAACGGGGGCGCGCTCTACATTCTTGACACTCTGGGGGATCCTGCGGTACGGTTACTCAACATTGCCGGTAATTGGATGTCTCCGGATTGGTCTGAGCGTTAATAACGGTTCATGAGGAGTTCACGTATGCATATTCGTTCGGTCGTCTTTGTCAATGTCGCGCTGGCCGGCCTGCTTCTCGCAGCGGGTTGTCGCATGCCGTGGTCCAAAAAAGGCGGAGCGGGCAGCGGCGCCGGCGGCTCCGGGTTGGACGATCCCACGCTGCTGGAGACCACGGATATTCCGTCGGTGTATGACGGCGCCGGCAATCTGGTCAGCGGCGCGCGTTTCGAGGACACGCTGCAGCCCGTGCAGGGCGTAACCTTCGCGCCGGTCTATTTCGCGCTGGACAGCTATGCGCTGGCCCCCTCCGAAATTGCCAAGGTCGAGCAGGTTGCCGCGCACCTCCAGCAGAACGCGAACCACGTGCTGGTGGTCGAGGGACACTGTGACGAGCGCGGCAGCAACGAGTACAACCTGTCGCTGGGCGAGAACCGCGCCATTTCGGTGCGCACGCGCCTGTCCGAACTGGGCGTGTCGGGCGATCGCATTCAGACCCGCAGCTATGGCGAAGAGAAGCCAGCCGTGGCAGGTGCCGGTGAAGAAGCTTGGCGCCTGAACCGCCGCGGCGAGTTCTCGCTGTTCCAGAAATAAGCGGGCGTGCAGGGGCTTCCGGGTATGTCGTATTTTTCTAGTCTGGCGTTCCTCGGCGGCTCCGTGGGTGCGAGTGAATGGGTGGTGCTGTTTGTGGTCGTCCTGGTTGTGGTCGGCCCCAAACGTCTGCCCGAGATCGCGCGCAAGTTGGGCCGCACGATGGAGATGTTCCGTCGTGCGGCTGACGAGTTTAAAGATCAGTTGATGAACATGGATCAGCCGACGTCGCCCGCTTCGCAGCCGCCGTCTGATTCCACGTATGGCGGCGGCGACGCGCCGGTCGATGCAGCCGAGCCGTACGACAATCCTTACCCCGACGTTGCGGAGTATCCCGGCAACGAAGATCAGGTCGCCGAATGGTCGGCAGGACCTTCGGAGGTGCCGGCCGACTCGCAGGGCACAGCGGAGGCGGAGACGGAGACGCCGGGTACGCCCGATACGCCCGTGGAGCGCACCACATGAAGATCGGACGGTTCTCGATCAAGAAGCACGGCGAAGCCGATGACTACAACGATCCGCCGCGGCCGTTTATGGAGCACCTGATCGACCTGCGCGACTGCCTGCTGCGCTGCGCGGTCGCCTGGGCGGCGTGTGAGGTCGCCATTGTCCCGTTCGCGCCGAAAATCACCGAATGGATTATTGCGCCCGCCGGGCTCGCCACGGACAAAGTGCAGGGGCTCGGCTGGACGGCGGGCTTCAGCATTCTGCTCAAGATCATGCTTTGGGGCGGCACGGCCCTCAGCCTGCCGTTTCTGCTCTTTTTCATCATGCGCTTCGTTTTCCCGGGATTGAAGCGCAGCGAACGCTCGATCATTGTCTTTTGTCTGTTCACCTCGACGCTGCTCTTCGGCATCGGCGTCTGGATGGCCTATGCGGCGACACTGGAGATCGCCATCGAGGTCCTGCAGAAAATCAACGCGTGGGTGGGCATCAAGGTCGATATCGTGCGCCTCGACGAGCATGTCGATATCGTCATCAAGACCATCATCGCCTTCGGTCTGGCCTTCCAGCTTCCGCTGCTGCTGCTGGTGCTGGGCTGGATCGGCCTGATTCCCTCCGAGGCGCTCCGGACACGGCGCCGCATCGCCATCGTGGTGATTTTCGTGATCGCGATGATCCTGACCCCGCCCGATCCGGTCTCGCAGATCTTGATGGCGCTGCCGATGTGCGTGCTGTACGAGGCCTGCATCTGGATCATCCGCCTGCGCGAGCTGGCGCGGCGTAACACGACTGACGACGAACCCCCCGCGCCGGCCGGCGGCGCGGACTGAGAACCCCGGGAGGCACGCCATGGCACGCACGGCGACACGTACACGCACCACGCGCGAGACAGACATCGCGGTGACGCTCAATCTGGACGGCAGCGGCGTCAGCCGCATTGAAACCGGCATCGGCTTTCTTGACCATATGCTGGAGCTTTTCGCGCGGCATGCGCTGGTAGATCTCGACGTGAGCGCGAAAGGCGATGTGCACGTGGACTACCACCACACCGTCGAGGATGTGGGCCTGGTGCTCGGTGCCTGCCTCAACGCTGCGCTGGGTGATCGCCGCGGCATCCGGCGCTACGGATTTTTTCTGCTGCCGATGGACGAGGCGCTCTGCGAGGTGGCGGTCGATCTGGGCGGACGCCCGTTTCTGGTCTTCGCCAGCGCCCTGAAGCATCTCAAGGTTCGCGATTTCGAAGTGAAATTGCTGGAGGAGTTTTTCCGCGCGTTGTCGGTCGAAGGGCGCCTCAATCTGCATGTGCGGCAGGTGTACGGCGACGAGACGCACCATGTGTGCGAGGCCATGTTCAAAGGTTTCGCGCGCGCGTTGCGCATGGCGGTTGAATGTGACCCGCGCGAGACCGGCATCCCCTCAAGCAAGGGGACGATCGGATGATCATTCTGCCCGCGATCGATTTGAAGGACGGCCGCTGCGTGCGGCTGCGGCAAGGCAAGGCCGAGGACGTGACGGTGTACGCCGATGACCCGGTGGCGCAGGCGCTGGCCTGGCGCGAGCAGGGTGCGGAACAGTTGCATGTGGTGGATCTGGACGGGGCGTTCCAGGGCGAGCCGCGGCATACGGCTGTGATCGAACGCATCGTGCGGGCGATCGGCATCCCGGTCGAGGTGGGCGGAGGGCTGCGCAGCGATGCGCACGTCGAGCAGATCCTGGCGGCCGGCGCGGCGCGCGCGATCATCGGCACGCGTGCGCTGGAAAGCGTCGAGGTCCTGGCTGTCCTTGTGCGGCGTTTCGGCGACGCTATCGCGGTCGGCATCGACGCGCGCGACGGCTTTGTGCAGGTCAAGGGATGGGTCGAGACCACCGGCACGCGCGCCACCGCCTTGGCGCAACAGGTGGCGGACGCCGGCGTGCGCACGATCATCTACACGGACACCGCGACGGACGGCATGCTGGGCGGGCCTAACCTGACGGCCATGCGCGAGATCTGCCGGGCTGTGCCTGCCTGCCGCGTGATCGCTTCGGGCGGCGTGAGCGCCCCGGAACATGTGGTCGCCCTCAAAGCGTTGGGATGCGCCAATCTGTTCGGCGCGATCGTCGGCAAAGCGCTCTACGACGGCAAGACGACCCTGGCCGCAATGCGCGCCGCGGCGGTGTGATGGCCTGTGCACGGACGATTGCGGAGATTCTCTATGCTTGATCATGTTGAGGTCACGGTGTTGAAAAACGGGGCGACCGTCGTGTCGTCGCGGATGCCCGATGCGGAGAGTGTCTCCGTCGGCGTTTGGGTGGGGGCTGGCGGCCGCCACGAAACGCCCCGCCTTGCAGGCGTTAGCCACTTTCTCGAGCACATGCTTTTTAAAGGCACGCCGACGCGTTCGGCGCTGGCGATTTCGCAGGCGATTGAGGGTCGTGGCGGCTATCTGAACGCCTACACGCAGGAGGAGAGCACCTGCTACTACGCGCGGTTGCCGCACGAATATCTGGCGCAGGCTTTCGACGTGCTGGCCGACATGGTTCTCAACGCCGTGATCGGCGAGGAGGATTTCAACCGCGAGCGCGACGTCATCCTCGAAGAGATCAAGATGTACCAGGATCTGCCGCAGCATGTGGTGCAGGAGAAGCTGCAGGAGGTCATGTTCAAGGACCATCCGCTCGGGGCGCCGCTCTCCGGCGACGAAGCCGCGCTGCGGCGCATGACCCGCGAGACGCTGCTGCGCTACAAGGCGCGCGCCTACGCGCCGCCCGCCTCGATCTTTGTTTTTGCCGGGCGGCTCGACCACGCCGCCTGCGTGGCATGTGTCGAGCGGGCCGTCGGCGCGCGGCGCACGGCCAAGGGGGTGCCCTTCAAGCGTGTCGACGGCACGGTGGCGCAGGAGCGCCTGGTGTGCGTGCGCAAGGAGATCGCGCAGGTTCACGCTGTGGTCGGCTTCCGCATCTTCGGCCGGCATGATGACCGCCGCTACGCGCTGCGCGTCTTGAACGGCCTGCTCGGCGAAAACATGAGTTCGCGCCTTTTCCAGAGCGTACGCGAACGGCACGGTCTCTGTTACTCCATCCAGTCCAGTTTCCAGTTGTTCGAAGAGACCGGGCTCTTCACCGTCAGCGGCGGTTTTGACACGCAGCGCGCGCGCGCCGCCCTGAAGCTGACGGCCAAGGAGATCCGCCGCGTGCTCACGTCAAGTGTCGGCGCGGCGGAATTGAAGCGCACCAAAGAGTATTTGCTGGGGGCCTTCCGGCTAGGGCTCGAAGGGGCCGGCAGCCAGATGACGTATCTCGGCGAGTGCATGCAGAATTACGGGCGGTTCATCCATCCGGATGAAACGATCGCGGCGATTCAGGCGGTGACTGCCGCCGATGTGCGCCACGTGGCGGAGGATGTCTTCGAGCCGTCGCGCATGACGCTCTCGCTGGTTGTGCCCAACGCGCACCCGGTGAGCGACGAGGACTGGATCGCCTGTCTCGATCTGGGGTGAGAGCCGCGGGGGGGCAACCATGAACCGCATCCTCTTTGAGGCTGACGAGCTGCTTGCGGACGGAACGGTGCGGTTGACCGATGCGCGCGCCGAGCACCTCCGCCGCGTGCTGCGCGTCGAGCCGGGCCAGACGGTCGCGTCAGGCACGGTCAACGGGCTTGCGGGGGTCTCGCGCGTGCTGGCGACCGGTGAGGCCGGTGTCCGTCTGTGTCCCGCGCACGATGCCGCGCTGCCGGAGCCCTGGCTCGACCTGTTGCTTGCCGTGCCGCGTCCCAAGGTGTTGAAGCGCCTCTGGCCCCAACTCGCTGCGCTGGGCGTTGGACGCGTGGTGCTGTTGAACGCCGCCAAAGTCGAAAAGTGCTATTTCAGCAGCCAGTGGCTGGAGCCCAGCTCCTATCGCCCCCTGTTGATCGAAGGATTGATGCAGGCTGGCCTCACGCGCCTGCCCGAGGTGACGGCCGCACCGCGTTTCAAACCGTTTGTCGAAGATGAGTTGGACCGGCTCTTTCCCGAAACCGTACGGCTGCTCGCGCATCCGGGGCCACCCGCCGAGGTGCCGCCCTGCGACGGCGCACACGGCTCGCGCCCGGTGTTGGCCGTCGGACCCGAGGGGGGGTGGACCGGCTACGAGATCGAACACTTACGTGCGCACGGGTTCCGCCCCTTTTCATTGGGTGAGCGCATCCTTCGGTCGGACACCGCCTGCATCGCACTGATCGCCGTATTGGAGTATGCGCGCTTGTCAAGCGGACCCCAAAGGTCTAAACTAGCCGGCAAATGAGTGTCTTCGGGGCAAGGTGACCCGGCTGAGAAGCCGGGGATTCCTGACCGGCGGTAAAGCCCGCGACTGGCAAGCTGTTCCTGCCTGCCACTGACACGGTTCAATTCCGTGGCCGACAGTTAAAGTCTGGATAAAAGAAGGCATTCCGCGTGAATGGCTTTGCCCCGGCTGACGACGTGCCGGGGTTTTTGTTTTGGAGTGACGGGTATGCAGAGCGAATCGGTGTTTGATACGGTTGAAGTGTGTGTCGAGGCGTTCCGGCAAGGGCAGATGGTGATCGTGGCCGATGATGAAAATCGCGAGAACGAGGGCGATCTGATCATCGCGGCGGAAAAGGTGACGCCGGAAGCCGTCAATTTTATGGTCGTCAACGCCCGCGGATTGGTCTGCGTGCCGATGACCGGTGCCCGTCTGCGCGAATTGGGTGTGGAGCGCGCACCGAGCCGCAACCGGGGCGACAAATTCGCGACCGCCTTCACCTATTCGGTGGATGCGGCCGCTGGCGTGACGACCGGCATCAGCGCGGCAGACCGCGCGCGGACGGTTCAAACGCTGATTGATCCGGACTCCGGTTCCGAGTCGATCGTGAGTCCCGGCCATATCTTCCCGCTGGAGGCGCGCGAAGGCGGCGTGTTGGTGCGCGCCGGCCACACCGAGGCGGCCGTCGACCTCGCCAAGCTGGCCGGACTCAAGCCGGCGGGCGTGATCTGTGAGATCATGCTGCCTGACGGCACCATGGCGCGCCTGCCGGACTTGCGCGAATTCGCCACGCGGCACGGGCTCAAGATGCTGTCGATCGCCGATCTGATCCAGTACCGCCGACGCCGCGAGCGGCTGATTGATTTTGTCGAGGAGGTGGAGCTGCCGACCGCAGTCGGCCAGTTCAAGCTGCGCCTCTACACCTCGTCGCCGGACGGCGGGGAGCATCTCGCGCTGATCAAAGGCGATCTCGCCAAAATCGATGCCCCCCTGGTACGCGTGCACAGCGAATGTTTGACCGGCGATGTGTTCGGCTCAGCGCGCTGCGACTGCGGTAACCAGCTCCACGCAGCGATGCGAATGGTGGAGCAGGAGGGGTGCGGCGTCGTGCTCTACATGCGTCAGGAGGGCCGCGGCATCGGTCTCGCCAACAAGCTGCATGCCTACAAGCTGCAAGAGAAGGGGCTGGACACCGTGGACGCCAACCTGAAGCTGGGCTTTCCGGCGGATCTGCGCGATTATGGCGTGGGGGCTCAGATTTTGGCGGATCTCGGATTGAAGCGCATCCGCCTGCTGACGAACAACCCCAAGAAGCTGGTCGGCCTGCAAGGCTACGGCTTGGAGATTACTGAACGCGTGCCGCTGGTGGACCAGCCCGGTGACCACAACCGTCGCTATCTGGAAACCAAGAAAGCGCGCATGGGGCACATGATTTAGGAATGAAGCGCGGTCGTGCCGCGAGCAAACGAGGGGATAACTTTCAACGTTCAACGCTCAACGTTCAACTCTCAAGTTATAGGAGACACAGCATGAAAGAAATCGTGGGAAACCTGGATGCAACGGGCCTGAAAATGGCGTTGGTGGTGAGCCGCTTCAACAGCTTCTTCACCGAGCAGTTGGTGAAGGGCGCGGCGGACTGCTTCGTGCGGCACGGCGGTAAGGAAGAGAACCTCACGCTGGTGCGCGTGCCGGGCGCCAACGAGCTGCCGCAAGTGGCCCAGCGGCTGGCGGCGGCCGGGCAGGTCGATGCCGTGATCGCGCTGGGCGCCGTGATTCAAGGGGCGACTCCGCATGCCGACCTGATCAACGGCACGGTGGCGCGCGCGCTCGCGAAGATCGCGCTTGATACGGGGGTGCCGGTTCTGAACGGCATTGTCTGCGCGCTGAATCTGGAGCAGGCGATCGAGCGCGCCGGCACCAAGCAGGGCAACAAGGGCTGGGACGCGGTGGCGGCCGCCATCGAGACGGTCAACGTGCTCAAGGCGCTGTAAGGAGTTTGTATGGCGACACGCAGACAGGGACGCGAATGGGCGCTTCAGATGCTCTTCCAGGCGGACATGAACCCCGGGCTGGATCTCGACATGTCGATCCCGAAATTCTGGCGGCAGCAGTACACCTGCAAGGTCGAGGAGGCCGAGAAGCGCGACGAGGAGTTACCGGAATCCAACAAGCCGGTGGAGGACCGTGTGGCCTCTCCGAAAATTCGCGAATTCACCGAAAAGTTGGTGCGCGGCGTTCAGGGGCATCTCGCTGAGATCGACGCCAAGCTGGTCGCGTACACGCAGAACTGGCCGCTGCACCGCATGGGCTCGGTCGAACGCAATGTTCTGCGTCTTGCCTTCTACGAGCTGCTCTATTGCAGCGACGTACCGCCCGCCGTGGTGCTGAACGAGGCGATCGACCTGGCCAAGTATTTCAGCAACACCGATTCCGGGCGCTTTGTCAACGGTATCCTTGACCGGCTGAATAAAGAGTTGCACGGGAAGACCGTCGTGAACGGAACGCGAACAGGCGAGCAGGCAACATGAACGTCGAACGCTGAAGCGCTCCCTCAGTGAATGATGCTTAGATCAGGATGTTTGAGCCAATGAGTTTCTCGGACCAGGATCGCACATGGATGCGGCGGGCGATCGCGCTGGCGCGTCGCGGCGAAGGGCGTACGCGCCCCAATCCGCCGGTCGGCGCCGTGGTCGTGCGGGGCGACAGCAAACTGGGCGAGGGGTTCCACCGCCGGGCCGGCGATGCGCATGCCGAGGTCGTGGCGCTCGAGGCCTGCCGCGGCCAGGCGCGCGGCGCCACGCTGTATGTGACGCTGGAGCCGTGCTGCACGCACGGCCGCACGCCGCCCTGCACCGACCGCATCCTGCATGAGGGGCTCGCGCGCGTGGTTGTCGGTTGCCGCGACGAGAACGGTTGCCACTGCGGACGCGGCCTGGAAGTGCTGTCCAAGCGGGGCGTCGAAGTGGTCTACGGTGTTTGCGAGGAGGAGGCCCGCGATCTGACGCGTCCATTTTTCAAGCACGTGACCACGGGCCTGCCGTATGTGACGGTCAAGCTGGCGATGACGCTTGACGGGCGCATCGCGGACCGCGAGCACCGCGCGAAATGGATAACCGGTGCGGCGGCACGCGCCGAGGTGCAGCGCCTGCGGCGGCGCGCGGATGTGATGTTGGTCGGAGCCGGCACGGTCTGCGCGGACGATCCTTCGCTGCTCTGCCGACTGCGCGGGGCCGGGGGCGCGGACGGCCTCGTCCGCGATACTAAAGAGTCAGGCGCTTCTCCTGCCGGTGTGCGGTCCGTGCCGCAGGCGGGATTGCTGCGCGTGGTGGTGGACGCTTCGGGGCGCACGCCGGCCCATGCGCAGGTGTATACCGACGCTGCGGCGGCGCGCACGGTTGTGGCGACGACGCAGGTCGGGGCGGCCCGCAAGGCGGCGGCCTGGGCGCTGCATGGCGCGCAGGTCTGGACCTTGGGCGCCGCCGACGACGGACGGGTGCCGCTCGAGCTGTTGCTAAAGCGGCTGGGCGCGGCGGGCTATCTGCATGTGCTGTGCGAAGGCGGCGGGCATCTGGCCGGCGCCTTGCAGGATGCGGGGCTGGTGGATGCGTATGAACTTTTTTACGCGCCGGCGCTGTTGGGCGATAGCCGGGCCGTCGGCGCGCTGGAGGGCCGCGGCACGCTGCTGGCGGACGTGCGGCGGTGGCGCTGTGTGGATGTGAAGCGGTTCGGTGAGGATGTCCGGATCCGCGTGCGGAAGGCGTGAGCGTATGTTTACGGGACTCGTGCAGCGGGTAGGGGTGCTGAAACGGCTGGCGCGGGCCGGCGAAGGGTGGACGTTGACCCTCACGCACACGCCGTGGCCGGACGCGCTGGTGCTCGGCGAAAGTGTTGCCGTGCAGGGCGCGTGCCTGACGGTGACGGCGCATGGCGAGGGCTGGTTCACGGCCGACGTGCTGGATGAGACGTTGCAACGCACCGCGTTGCGGCGGCTGGGCGAAGGGGCGCGGGTCAATCTTGAACGGGCTTTGGCGCTGGGAGACCGACTCGGCGGCCACATCGTGAGCGGTCATGTCGACGAGCGCGGCGTGTTGAGCGCGATCGAAGACCGTGGGCGCGATGTGGCGTGGTGGATCACCTGTTCGGCGGAGTTGGCGCGCCAAACGGTGCTGAAGGGCTCGGTCGCGATCGACGGCGTCAGCCTCACGGTCTCGGGACTCAGCGACGACGGCTTCGAGGTCAACCTCATCCCCCACACGCTCAAAGAGACCAGCCTGTGCGACCGCAAGCCCGGCGACGAGGTGAATCTCGAAGGTGACCTGCTGGGCAAGTATGTGGCGCGTCTGTTGGGGCAGCATGTGCGCAGCGGGATCACCGAACGCATGTTGGCGGAGAATGGATTTTTATGAAAAAAGTGCTGTGCTTAGGGTTGACGCCGGTCTTGCAGCGGACGCTGGTGTTTGACCGGTTGGAGACCGACGAGGTCAATCGCGCGCGGCAAGTCGTGGAATCGGCCGCCGGCAAGGCGCTCAACACGGCGCGCGCGCTGGTGGCGCTTGGCACGCCGGCGCAGACCGCCGGTTTCAATGGCGGCGACACGGGGCGCCGGGTGGCAGCCTGTCTGGCTGCCTGTGGCGTGGATGCGCGCACGCTGACGGCCATGAAGGCACCGACCCGCGTCTGCACGACATTGATCGACCGCGCGGGCGGTACAGTGACCGAACTGGTCGAAGAGGCCCCGGCGCCGGGCATTGCCGCCCTGCGCCGGTTCACGCGCGACACGCTGCGCCGGGCGACGGATGCGTCGATGCTGGTCATCAGCGGCACGCTGCCGCCGTATGCCGATAATGCGTTCTACGTGCCGTTCGTGCATGCCGCGAACGAGGCCGACGTGCCGGTGGTGATCGACTCACACCGGACAGCGCTCATCAACGTGCTGTTCGAGCGTCCGCTGCTCGCCAAGCTCAACGTGCGCGAACTGGAGGTCACGCTGGAGGAACGACTGACGTCCGAGCGGCGGATTTTGCGCGGCATGCGGGACGTGCTCGCGCTCGGGGCGCGCAACGTCTTTGTGACACAGGGCGGCAAGGGCGCGTATCTGCTGACGCCGCGCGGCGCATGGCGCTTCACGCCGCCGGAGATCGCGCAGCGCGTCAACCCGATCGGCAGCGGGGACTGCACCACGGCCGGCATCGCGCACGCGCTGCTCTCCGGAAAGACGCTGCCGCGGGCGGTCGCCTTCGGGCTTGCGTGCGGCAGCGCGAATGTGGAAAGCCTGACGCCGGCCGACCTCGATGTGAAACGCGTCGCCGAGTTGTCGCGGCGGGTTGCGGCCGTTCGTATCGTGTGAGCCGGAAGAAAGAGGATGAGTGGCAACGCGGCAACGCGCGGTTCCGACACGATTCTTCCGCGCAATTGCATCACGCGCGCGCTTTCGGTATACTGGGGTGCCTATGAAGGTTCAGATTCTTCCATCGCTGCTCGCTGCGGATTACGGGTGCCTGGCCGAAGAGATCCGGCGGGTCGAGGCGGCGCGGGCGGATGCGCTGCATCTCGATATTATGGATGCGCACTTTGTGCCCAACCTGAGCTTCGGGCCGGACATGGCGACGCTCGCGCGGCGGGTTGTTCCCGGGCTCTACCGCCATGTACACCTGATGATGACGCGGCCTGATCTTTATGCGGACCGGTTCATCGACGCCGGCGCGCAGACCCTCCAGTTTCATGTCGAGGCCGACTGCGACGCATGGGCCGGCCTCCGGGCGATCCGCGCGCGCGGCGTGCGGACCGGTCTGGTGTTGCGGCCGCAGACCCCTGCGGCGGCGCTTTTCCCGTATTTGCCGCTGTGCGACGAGGTGTTGTTTATGACGGTGAACCCCGGCTACGGCGGCCAAGCGTTCATGAGCGAGGTGCTGCCGAAAATCGGTGCGCTGCGTTGCCATGCGGATGCCTGCGGCTTGAACGCCCTAGACATCATGGTGGACGGCGGTATCAATCTTGAGACCGCGGCCCTTTGCGCGGCGCACGGGGCCAACCAGTTTGTGGCCGGCAGTTTCCTTTTTAAACAGAGCGACATGGGCGCGATGATCGCGCAGATGCGCGACACCTGCACGAGAGCATATGGCACAAAGACTCGATAACATCCGCAACTTCTGCATCATCGCCCATATCGATCACGGCAAGACGACCTTGTCGGACCGGGTTTTGGAACTCACCAAAGCCATCGATTTGCGTAATCTGCGCGCACAGACGCTGGACGCGATGGACCTAGAGCGCGAGCGCGGCATCACGATCAAATCGCACCCGGTTTCCATGGCCTACACCGCCAAGGACGGCAAGACGTACCTGTTCAACCTGATCGACACGCCGGGCCACGTGGACTTCAACTATGAAGTGTCGCGAAGCATGGGCGCGTGCGAAGGCGCGGTGCTCGTGGTCGATGCCGCACAGGGCGTCGAGGCGCAGACGGTCGCGAACGCCTATCTGGCGATCGACAATGAGTTGGAGATCGTGCCGGTGCTCAACAAGGTGGATCTGCCCGGCGCGAACATCGAGGAGGTCTCGCACCAGATCGAAGACGTGCTGGGCATCCCGATGGACCATCCGCTTTACATCAGTGCCAAGACCGGGCTGGGCGTGCCGGAGGTGCTGGAGGCGATCGTCGCCCGCATCCCGCCCCCGGAAACGGCGGGTGCCGACGCGCCGCTGCGGGCGCTGGTGTTTGATTCCGTTTTCGATGAGTTCCGCGGCGTGATCACCTATGTGCGCGTGGTGGACGGCCGCATCAAGGCCGGCGACGCAATCCGCTACATCGGCAGCGGCCAAGTCACGCAGCTCCGCGAAGTGGGCATTTTCAGTCCGGATCAAAAGCCGGTCGGCGTGCTCGAGGCCGGACAGGTGGGGTACTTGGTCGGTACGATCAAAGATCCGGCCGACATTAAGATCGGGGACACGGTGACCTGGGCCAAGGACGGGACAACCCAACTGCTGCCCGGCTTCAAAGAGGTGCGGCCGATGGTGTTCAGCGGCATCTATCCGGTCAGCACCGACGAGTTTGAGAAGGTCCGTTCCGGATTGGAGAAATTGCACCTGAACGACTCCGCCTTCACGTTCCATGCCGAGAGTTCGGTCGCGCTGGGCTTCGGCTTCCGTTGTGGATTCTTGGGCCTGCTGCACATGGAGGTGGTGCAGGAACGGCTGCGCCGCGAGTTCGACCTGGACATCATCAACACGCATCCGTCGGTTGTGTACCGCGTGCAGCTCAAAGACGGCGTGACGCTGGAGCTGGACAATCCCGTGCAGTTGCCGGACGTGACGCGCATCGATCAGATCGAAGAGCCGATGATCAAAGCCACGATCATCTGCCCAAGTGAGTGCATCGGCGATATCATGCGTATCGCGCTGGAGCGGCGCGGCGAAGTCAAAACCACCGAGAGCCTCGACGCGCGGCGCGTGATTCTGACCTGCACCCTCCCGCTCAACGAGATCCTGATCGATTTCCACGACATGCTCAAGAGCGTGAGCCACGGCTATGCCTCGATGGATTATGAGCCTTGCGGATATCAGGTGAGCGACATCGTCAAGATGGACATCCTGCTCAACGGCGAGTTGGTGGATGCCTTCTCGACCCTGGTGCACCGCGACAAGGCGGTCTCGCGCGGCCGGCAGATGTGCAAGGCGCTGGCCGACACCATTCCGCCGCACATGTTTAAGATCCCGGTGCAGGCCACGATCGGGCGCACGATCATTGCCCGCGAGGATATCCGCGCATTCCGCAAAGATGTCTTGGCGAAACTTTACGGCGGTGACGTGACGCGCAAGCAGAAGCTTTTAAAGAAACAGAAGGCCGGCAAGGCGCGTATGAAAGAGTTCGGGCAGGTCAATGTGCCGCAGTCCGCCTTCATCTCCGTGCTCAAGGGGACGGCCAAGGACGATTGATCATAAAGACATCGGAAGTAGGGAGTTCAAGCGTGAATTTTTTTGAGAAACGGAAGATCAGAAAGCAGCTCAAGACGGTGCTGCATCACGCGCGCACGCTGCGGTGCAGCCGTGAAGACATCATGAATGACGGCGAGCGGGCGTATCTGGACGAGCACATCGCCCGGGCGCGCGAAGCATATGCCGCGCGCGACGGCGAGGCGATGGAGGCTGCGGGCAGCGCACTCGAGAGTTGCGTCGGGCGCCTCAACCCGCCCAAGCCGTTCGCCGGGCTGCGCGAAAACTTCGATGTGCTGGTGGTCGCGATCTCGGTGGCGATGGCCTTCCGCGCGTATTTCTATCAGCCCTTCAAAATCCCGACGGGGTCGATGCAGCCGACCCTCTACGGTATCCATTCCGAGGCGCGCGCGCCGTCGGCGGCCACTTTGCTGGACCGGCAGCCGTTGAAGTTCGCCAAATGGCTGATTACCGGCGAATCGTTCAAGACGGTGCGCGCCAAGGCGTCCGGCACCGTGCACTTTATGCCGAGCGACAGCAGCAAGAAACCGGGATACATGCCGGTGGTCGTGGCCGGCGTGCCGCATTACGTGCCGAATGATGCCGTCGAGGCCGATGCCTATCGCCGCCCCGTGCGGCTCAAGGGCGGCGTCGCCAATGGCGCCAGCGTCAAAGCCGGTGAGGTGCTGTGGTCCGGCGTGGTGATCTCCGGCGATTTCGTTTTCGTCAACCGCTGGAAATGGAACTTCGCGCACCCGACGCGCGGCGAAGTGATGGTCTTCTCCACGACCGGCATTCAGGCGTTGATGCAAGGCACGCATTACATCAAACGCATGACCGGACTGCCCAATGAAACGCTTCAGGTCAAAGCGCCCCATCTGCTGGTCAACGGCGAAGCGGTCACCCGGCCGCTGCGCATCGGGCAGATCGCGCGCAAGGAGACGGTCTGGCCGGGGCACCCCGCCTACGCGGGTTTCAATCCGAGCGGCACGCGCCAGGTTTATCTGCCGGGGCAGTCGCTGGCGGGCGAAAGCGACCGCGTGACGCTCAAGGCGGACGAATATTACGCCATGGGCGACAATTCGTTCAACAGCTTCGACAGCCGTTATTGGGGGCCGGTGCCGGAGCGCAACCTGCTGGGGCCGGCCACGGTCGTGTATTGGCCGTTCACCTCGCCGCGCTTCGGTTGGATCCGCTGAACAGTCGGAGTGGAGCATCGAAATCGGGATCGAAATCGCAATCGGGCTCGGAATCGTGAAACGCGCAAAGTAGGGGGGAAAACATGACGGATTTACGGATCACACGTCGCAGATTCGTGCAGGTGTCTTCAGCCGCCGCAGCGCTGGCGCTGACCGGCACGGGCGGATGCGGGATGAAAGGGAGTGACCGCGCGGTCAAGATCGTCGTGATCGGCGGCGGCGCCGCGGGCCTCGGCGTGTCGTCGCGGTTGGTGCGGCTCATGAAGAAGGCGCAGATCACGCTGATCGATCCTGCGGACCGGCAGTTTTACCAGCCGGGTTTCACATTGATCGGATCCGGCGTGTACCGTCCGGATCAGGTGTGGCGTCGGCAGTCGGACTGTATTCCGCACGGGGTGAAGTGGGTCAAGCAGGCCGTCACGGCGCTTGAACCTGCGAAAAACACGGTGACCGTGTCAGGCGGCGCGGTGTATCCCTACGACTTTTTGGTGCTCACGCCCGGCATCCAGTGCAACTGGGAGGCCGTCGAGGGGCTCTCGCAAAAGACGCTGGGCGAGGGGAACGTGCACAGCATCTACGATTTTGAAGGCGCGCAGAAGACGTGGCGGGCCATTCAGGCGTTCGTTGAAAAAGGCGGGCGCGGCGTGTTCGCGGATACCTACACCAAACATAAATGCGGCGGCGCGCCCAAGAAAATTTGCCTGCTGACCGAGCATCTCTCTCGCAAACGCGGTACGCGCGACAGCCTGAAGTTTGATTACTTTACGGCCTCCAAAGCGCTTTACGACGTGCCGTTCTTCACGCCGCGGCTGGAGCAGATCTACAAAGAGCGGTCCGTCAGTGTGACCACGCATACGCGGGTCAAAGGGGTGGACACCGCCGCCAAAAAAGTGCATTTCCTCCGGACCGAGACCGTAAAAAAAGAGGTACCCGATCCTCAGACCGGAGAGATGAAAACAGTGGAGGCGAGTGTCGCGACACCCTTTGCTGAGGACTACGATTTCCTGCATCTCGCGCCTCCGCAGAGCGCGCCGGATTTCGTGCGCCAGGCCGGCCTCGGCTGGACCGAAGGCAAGCTGGCCGCCGACGCCTGGGTGATGGTAGACAAGCAGACGCTGGTCCACAAGACCTTCGCCAATATCGTGAGCCTGGGCGATGCGACCGGGGTTCCGACCAGCAAGACATCGGCTGCCGCGCGCAAGCAGATCCCCGTCGCGGTGCGCAATCTGGTGTCGCTCGTGGAAGGGCGCGCGCCCGAAGCCGTCTACGACGGTTACGCCGCCTGTCCGATCGTCACGGATTACGGCCACGTGCTGATGGCGGAGTTCGACTACGACAAGAAGCCCCGGATCAGCTTCCCGCTCTCGCTGTTTGATATGTCGACGGAAAGCCGTTTGGCTTGGCTGCTCAAGGTCTATGCGCTCAAGCCTCTCTATTTCCACGGGATGATCCCTGGGTATTGGTGAGCCTTGTGCCCGGAGGGGTGTACGCTCAACGCAGAACCTCGAACTCAGAACTGAAAATCATGAAACGAGAACGGGTCGTTCGTTATCCTCAGAAACGCGGCGCGCCGTCGGAACGCGGTGACTGGATCTACGGCCGCCGGCCGGTGCTGGAGGTGGTGAAGGCCGGCAAGCGCCACCTGTATGAGGCGATGCTGCCGCTGCCCGGACGCGACGCGCCCGAGGTGGCCGAGCTGCGCGCCCTGCTGCTGGCCCAGGGCGTGCCGTTCCGCGCGGCGGAGCGCGACGAACTGGACGAGCGCTGCGAGGGCGGCCACCACCAGGGCGTGGCGATCCGCACGGGCGGGTATCCGTACATTTCGTTTGACCAGGTGGTGCACGACGTCAAAGAGAATGCCGACGCCGTGGTGCTGATCCTCGATCACATTGAAGACCCGCAGAATGTCGGCTCGCTGCTGCGCACGGCCGATGCGGCCGGCGTCACGGCGGTCGTGCTGCCGGAAGACCGCGCGGCCGGCGTCACGCCCGCGGCGGTTCGCGCCTCGGCCGGCGCTTCCGAGCATCTGCGCGTGGCCAAGGTCGTGAATCTGGTGCGCGCCATGCAGGAGCTGAAAGAGCTGGGCGTCTGGATCACGGGGCTCGACATGGGTCCGCAGGCCAAGTCTTACACCGCGCTCGATTTCAAGGGACGGGTGGGGCTGGTGGTCGGCAGCGAGGGGCGCGGCCTCTCGCGCCTCGTGGGCGAGACCTGCGACTTCATCGCCAGCCTGCCGATGAAAGGCGGCGTTGCCTCGCTCAACGCCGGCGTCGCCGGCGCCATCGCGCTCTACGAGGTGGTGAGGCAGAGGGCGCAGGCGGGACGATAGAATCGAGATAATCGACGGAATCGATTCAATCGAATCTCTCGATTCTGTCGATTCTTTCGAACACAACACCATGCGAGCTCCATTAGAGAGTCTGGTTCCTAGGCCGCGCCGGATCGAGTCGGGGGCGGGGGCGCTGACACTGGGCGAGGCGGGTGTCATCGCGGTCGCCGGCGCTCCGGACGATCTGAGCCCCGCGCTGCGCCTGCTCCGGCACGCCTTGGGGCCGGGCTGGCAGGAGTCGGGAGCGCGGGCGTCCCCGCCCGCCGGGGTTTCGTGCATCCGGTTGCGTCTCGTGCCGCGCGCGGACAGACCGCAGTCCTACCGTCTGTGCGTCACGCCTGCTGGCGTCGAAGCCGAGGCGCAGGACCGGGCGGGCCTTTTTTATGCCGCCGTGACGTTGGCGCAGCTTATCGGCGTCTCGGGGGGCGTGCTGCCGGCCTGCGAGATCGAGGACGCGCCGGATTTCGAGGCGCGCGGCGTGATGCTGGACATCAGCCGCGACAAGGTGCCGACGATGGACACCCTTTTCGGGCTGGTGGACATGCTGGCCGGATTGAAGGTGAACCAGTTTCAGCTCTATACCGAACACACCTTCGCCTACCGCGGCCACGAGGCGGTCTGGCGCGATGCGAGTCCGATGACGCCTGAAGAGATCCGCGAGCTGGATGCCTATTGCCGCGAGCGGTGCGTGGAGCTGGTGCCGAACCAGAATTCGTTCGGGCATCTTGAACGCTGGCTCGCACTGCCGCGCTATGCGCCGCTGGCCGAACTGCCGCAGGGCGGCGCGCCGCTGCCGTGGGGCGGCGTACACGAGCGTCCGACTTCGCTCTGCCCGACCGATCCGCGCAGCCTTGCGCTGCTCGAGGATCTGTACGGCCAACTGCTGCCTAATTTCACGGCCCGGCTTTTCAATGTCGGCTGCGACGAGACCTTCGATCTGCGCGGCGAGGGCCGTTCAGCGGCGCAGGTGCGCGCGCGCGGAGAAGGGCGCGTGTATCTGGATTTTCTGAAGGAGATCCATGCGCGGGTCACGGCGCGCGGGCGGCGCATGGCTTTCTGGGGCGACATCATCATCCGCCACCCCGAGCTGGTGCGCGAGGTGCCGCGCGACGCGCTGGCGCTGGAGTGGGGCTATGAGGCCGATCATCCGTTCGACGCGCACGGCGCGCTGTTCGCCGCGTCGGGGCTGCCGTTCTACGTGTGCCCCGGCACGTCGTCGTGGAACAGCCTGGCCGGCCGCACGGCCAACATGCGCGCGAATCTCGCGGCAGCGGCCGACAACGGGTTGCGCCACGGCGCCTGCGGCTATCTGGTTACGGACTGGGGCGACGGCGGCCACTGGCAGCCGCTGGCGGTGAGTCTCGCGGGATATGTGTATGGCGCGGCGCTGGCCTGGGGGGGGACGCGCAACCGGGATCTGGATCTCGCGCAGGCGATGGACCTTTTCGGCGGCACGCAGGGATATGGCGACGCGTTGCTGCGGCTGGGCGATCTCTATCTGCGTTGCGGCGCGTTGCGCGGCAATGCCAGCGAGCTGTTCCTGCTGCTCGCCAAGCCGCGCGGGCGCGCCTTGCCTGCGGGGATAACGACGGGAACGTTGCGGGATGTCCTCGGTGCGGTCGACGACATCGAACGGGCGTTGCCTGCTGATCAGACGTCGGTCGTCGGGCAGGAGGTCCGTCATGCGATCCGGCTGCTGCGCGCCGCCTGTCACCGCGGGGTCGCGCTGCTGGATGGCACGAGTGACGCGCCTGCGGCGCGGACGGTGCTTGCGGCGGAACAGGAGGCGCTAATGGCGGCTCATGCGTCGGTTTGGCGCCTGCGCAACCGCGAGGGCGGACTGTCCGACAGCCTGGCGCGCATGGAGGCGATTCACCGCGAGTACATCGCGTAGCCGTCACGCCGTCATTTGAGCCGCATGACCGCGCCGCCTTGAATGACAGTCAGTGTGGCGCTCTGGCTGAGAATCGCTTGCGAGCCGGTGCCGTAGACCACCACGTCATAACTGCCGGCGGCATCGTTCCCGGCATCGTCGAGCTGAAGCCAGGACGCTGTGGCACCGGGAATGACTTCGCCGTTGTGCCGCCACTGGAAGGCCGTGGCATTCGGGGAATAGATGCTGAACATGACGGTGCCGCCCGCTCGGATTTTTGCGGAACGCGGCTGGTTCCAGATGTCGGGGCGCATTCCGGTCGGCGTGGTCGGTACCCCGCGGCGGGCCAGGATATAGATGTCCTTGGTGGCGAATTCGCGCGCATTGTACGTGAAGGTCCAGTCGGGATCGGTCCCGGTTCCCGGCTTGTTGCCGATACCGAGTCCGGGCGTCCGGCCGTTCGAGCCGAAGCTGATCATTGAGAAGATCGTCTGGCCCTGAGCGAAGTTGTGAACCTGCATGGAGCCGTGGCCGACCGTCGTGACGGTGTCGATACTGTCGCCCCAATCGTAGTTGCTGCCGCTTGCGCCCGGGATGCCTTGGGTGTTGCCCGTCCCGTAGTTGTTCGGCCAGAACTCGATGTTGCCGGCGGGGATGCCCGTGCCGGTGCTGACGCTGATGCCGGCGACATTGGCGGAGGCGTGGACCGTGAGGTTGCTGACAACCTGCTGCAGGCGGGCACCGCGGTCGGCTGTCGGCACGCCGATCATCGACAGGTCGTTGGTGTAGGCGTCCATGGAGACCCAGACCCATTTCTGAACACCGTTTGTATCGATCAGGTTGACGCAGTAGGCGACGCGGTCGAAGGGCTGGATCTGCTGGAACCGGCTCTCGTCAACCAGGTAGTTCGCGCCGTTGACGTAGTTGACC
>MWEJ01000025.1 GCA_002071025.1 Verrucomicrobia bacterium ADurb.Bin070
GAACAGCATAAGATCGTCCGACGGATCCAATGGGTTGGTGCGATCCTCGATCACCTCGTGGCCGTCCGCCACGCCTCCCTTATCCGTATCCCGATCCAACGGATTGGTTTTATGGGTGAACACTTCCATCCCGTCTTTAAGGCCGTCGGAGTCGGAGTCCGGATTCAAAGGATCGGTCTTGTAGACCTTTTCCTCATCACCGTCCGTAAGCCCGTCGCCGTCCGAATCCTGGGTTGGCTCCACACGTGCAACAGCCGCTGCTGCGCCCGCTTCAGTTGCACCGCCACTCTTGCCGCCGCCAAAACGATAGGCTACCCCCACGTCAGCCGAGTAAATGAACGGGCAGTCATCTTCCAGCGACATGAAAGCATGCGTGTCAGCCCGCAACGACCAGTTGTCTGACAAGTGATACATGACGCCCGCACCCACACGCGGCCCGCCGATGCTATGTTCATCGCCGTCGTTCAGCACGCGGTCGGTTGCGCGCACATAGCCTGCGCCGACCGACAGATAGGGGTCAAGACGGTTGAACCGGTTGAAGTGATACAACCCGTCCACGAACGCGCCGCTGAAACTCTGATTGTCCACTCGATTGTTCGCATCGGAGTCCCCGTTGCCGGTAATGTTCGGCGCCCAGGTCCCGCCGATCTCGGCGGACCAATGATCCGAGATGTCATAGCCAAGGCGGAGAACCATGTTCAGCCCCTCGTCGGTCGGCTGATTTCCTTCAAAGAACATCATGCCGACGCCTGGACTCACATACCAACGCGGAGCGTCAGCCAACTCCTTAGCATTCGCGGCATCCGTACAATACAGGCCCCCGATAAGGCCTGCAATAACCAACACGGTTTTGTTCATTCTCGTTCTCCTTCAACGTTTGTTAAGTCCTACAGTGTGCCCCGTCCACATCAAGAGGCAACACGGTTCATCCCAACGCGATTCATCAGTAACACAGCGGCGGGAACTGCTAAACTGGCCACGGCCACGGCCCACACCATCGTACGAATATCCCCGTCAACTGTGCCGCTGCCCGCCATGACGTAAACCACGGTCGACGGCAACATGCCGATCAGCGATGCGCCCAGATAACAGCTTAAAGGAATACGCAACAGCCCGCACACCAAATTCGTTAACGCGAAATTGGACAAGGGGAAAAGGCGCACGGCTGTAATGGCTAAGAAGGGCTGCTGAGTGGACTGAAGAGTGCGGAACCAGGGTTTGCTCTCGAGCGCTTCCCTCTCGCCGCGAGACAGGAGAGCCTTCGCCAGCCCGTAGTGAAGCGCCGCGCCAAACACGCCCGACAGACTCGCCAATAGCAAGCCAGCCCCTATCCCATATGCAAAACCGCAGAGCATGGCGAAAGGCCACCGCGGCATCAGTGCGATCGGCAGACACGTGCCTAGGGTCAGAAGAGCCACGTAACCCCACCAGCCCGACTGGGCAACCAGTAGCCGAATCCTGTCGGGTTGCAGATACTCCCGTATCCCCGGCAGCCGGACCAACGCAGCCAAACCGACCGTCACGCCGATCACTTTCACGGCCGGCATCCACCAAACGGATCGGAACATGTTCACTTCAGAACCTCCACCCCGTAGACCCGAGAACGGCTTTTCAGCCACCGCACTGCAATCAGGTCAAAAACGGTGCGTTTCAAACGCCCCCAGTTGGAGTATTTGCTTATGCCCGCCCGGCGGGAGCGGTGTCTCACCTCCACCTGCCCGATCCTCCCGCCCCGCATCTCCACCAGCGACCCGAAAAACCGGTGCATCCCGTTCCAAGGCTGTAACTCGCGTACGAATTCGGCCTTGAAGGCTTTGACCGAACACCCCGTGTCTCGTATGGTCTCTCCTAACACAGCGTTACGAACCCCATTCGCAAGCCGACTGCCCAACCGTTTCCAGATGGTGTCCTTGCGGACTGCGCGATAGCCGCAGCAGCAGTCGCAAGAAGGCCCAAGCGCCGACACAACAGCAGGGATGTCTGCCGGCACGTTCTGCCCGTCACCGTCCAGCGTCACGATCACCGCCCCACGCGCATTCCGGAATCCCGTGTGAAACGCAAAACTCTGCCCGACGTTCCTGCTGTGACGGAGCACGCGGACCGTTGCCCGCCTTTCCGCTAACCCAAGCACGATCTGCGCCGTCTGATCTGAAGAGCCGTCATCCACCACAAGGATTTCAAACGCCCGCCCCAACGAACGTTCCAATTCGTCTGCAACCTCTTCGACCACCTCTGCCACGCACTCAGCCTCGTTGAACACAGGAATCACAACCGACACTTCCGGATTACTAGGTGTATTTACCGGTTCCATGCCGCCTCCTCACCGTCCCGATTCGGCTTCAATGACCTACCCGCAACCTTGAGCAAGCGCCGCCGCCGCGAAAGCACCTGCTCCTCAATCACCCGCCCCGCCAGCTTTCGCTTTGCCGCAACGGCTTTGCGTGGGTCGCACAGTAAAAACCGTTCCCCTCCGGCATCAGCCCAGACGGGCAGATCATCAAGCGGCACCGTTCTTACCACGCTGTCATAATAATAAGAAAGCCCGTTGAGGGGTTTTACCCCCGCTATGGCCAGCCTCTCCGGATCACTCAACCCATACTGCGTGGTCAGAGTCAGGTAAAGTTGCCGCATATCCTTTTCCTGAGGCAGAAATCCCGCCATCGCCTTTCCCGCGACAAACACAACCCACACGGCGCACACGGTCGACAACGCCCGCTTGTGAAACCACGTCTCCTTCCCATAAGCCGCCAGCAGCGCATGGCCCATGCCCACGGCTCCCGGCACAAACAGCGGCAACACGTAGAGCGGCAGCTTGGAGCGGCTCAGCATGAAGACGGCCATCGGAAACGCCGTCGCCCAGATCAGCCAGTGCGCCTCGACGGATAACCCCGCCCACAGATTGCGTACCCCGCCCGGCACGCGAACACGTTCCCGAAGAGCCCGCCACCGGAAAACCAGCCAGCCGCCCCACGGCAGGCTCCCGATCAGCAGCACAGGAAGGTAGATGGTGAAATTATAGTAGAAATACGGGTTCCTGAAATACTTGTCCGACAGTGACCGGTTCACGACCTCATCCTTGAGCCAATACCCCAGCAGCCCCGGATGCCGCCATGCCTCCCACGCGTACCAGCCGAAACCGGCAACGAGGAACACGATGATCGCGGTCGGCGCGAACAGACGCACCAGCCGCCGCTCTTGTCGCGGCAGCCTCAACCACACAACCAGCACGGCGGGCAACACCAAAAGAGCCGGAGGCCCCTTGACGAGAAAGGCGATACCGGCAAAAAACCAGAAAAGATGCACCGCGATTCCTGACCTTTTCCGCACACCTTTCCAAAAAAAAGCCTGCGCGACAGCCAGTGCGGCGGTCAACATGCCGTCGGCCGACACCGCCTGGCTGGCGATTAATGGCATCGCCGACGTGGCGTAAACGGTCGCGCTCATGCGTGCGGTCGGCCGGTCGCCCCATAACCAGAAGGCCAGCTGCCAAACCGCCGCAACCGTCACGAGGAAGCAGGGTATCAGGTAAAGCCGGGCGGCCCACGTCGTCGGCCCCAGAACCGCGCAAGGGACGCCGATCGCCCAATACGTCAGCGGCGGTTTCGTCCAGTGAGGATGCCCATTTAAGACCGGCTCAAGCCATGACCCTGTTTGCGCCATCTCGCGCGCGCACTCGGAGTATCTTCCCTCCGTCGTCTCGTACAGACCCCGCGCCCCGTGGAATAGTACTGCGGCAAACAGCACAACGGTCAGCAAAACCGGAAGCTGCAACGGAAAAACCTCCCGCCAGCTTTCTGATTTCGTGCTTTGCATGGATTTACGATATAGATAAATAATGACGCCATTATGATTCAGAGGTTACACTCATGTAATCAAATTTTCATGCTCAAGTCATTCACTGACCTGATACTGTACTCATGAGTTTTAGAAAGCTGTTCCCAAATAATGGAGCGTTTACCAATCGCTCCATTCAGTTCGTTCGGCAATGATACCCTCAAAAAAACAGATGCTCTGGTGGGGGCGTTCCGATCCTGACTATTCCCGTAACAGCGTGGTACGCCAAAACCTCGCAGCGCAGGGCTGGGAAATCCGCGACTTCCACCCGAAGATTAGCGCACTGGGCGACATCACAGCCGCCTTGTTCCGGACACCCACACCAGATGTCGTTTGGGTGCCCTGTTTCCGGCAGCGTGATCTTGCGGCAGCCCGTCGCTGGTGCTACGGAAAAGGCATACCGCTCATTTTCGACCCGCTGATCAGCGCATATGACAAGCAGGTGCATGAACGCTTCAAACTCAAAGACACAAGCCGTGCAGCACGGCGACTGTTGAACTGGGAGCAGAAATTGTTCGCCAAACCGGATCTCGTACTTGCTGACACCACATGTCATGCCGAGTTTTTCAAGAACGTTCTTTGCGTGCCTGAACACAAGATCCGTGTGGTCTACGTGGGCGCAGACGAGACGCTGTTCAGTCCCGCACACTGCCCAGCACCCAGAGACACGCTCGACGTTCTTTTCTACGGAAGCTTCATCCCGCTGCACGGTGCCCAGACCATTGTTGATGCGGCGCGGGTATATAAAGGCCCGCCCGTCCAATGGAGCCTGCTCGGCGACGGGCCAACGAAACCGGCCTGCCAGACAGCAGCCGCCGGGCTTACCAACGTCCTCTTCGAAGACCGAATCCCATACAAGCACCTGCCTGCACGTGTCCACAGTGCAGACATTCTGCTCGGCGTATTCGGCACCACCCAGAAGGCCGGCAGGGTCATTCCAAACAAGGTGTTTCAGGCTTTGGCGGCAGGACGGCCCGTCATCACACGCCTGTCCGATGCCTACCCGCAAGGAGCCTTCTCCTCTGAATCCATAGCCTTCGTGTCCCCCGGCGACCCGCATGCACTGGCCGCGAAAGTCGCTGAGTGGGCCACACACTCTGATGCTCTCGCACAGCGAGGACACGCTGCGAAGATTCTCTATGATGCCGAGTTCTCATCCTCACACATCCGCAGACAACTCTCGGACAGCCTGGCCGCTCTAAAAACCATCCCTGTCTCATGCCGTTCATACTGAACATTCTTTGCTGGAGGAATCCCGCCTGCGGACATCACGAATCATTGTCTTACCTGGTTGTTTAGGTATAATCATGCTTGCTTGTTGACGGACCCGTTTTTGCTGTGTTTTTTTCTTTTCATATCATGCGACTGCCCGATACGATAGGCGTAGTTAGAACTTGATCTTATGATCTTGGCTGTTTCATTTTGTCTCGCATCGGTGCGAACGGAAGTGTGCCAGCCACTCTATCATCGTGGAGTGTACCATGCGGCTATTGGTCATTGAGGACGACGAGCGTATCCGCTCGTTCACCAGTAACGGGCTCCGCCAGGAGGGCCACGTCGTTGACGACACTCCCAGCGGAGCTGACGGTCTCTCCCTGTGGCTGAACGGCCGCTACGACGCCGTCATCCTCGACCTCACCCTTCCGGAAATGGATGGGCTGTCCGTCCTTAAGTCCGCCCGTCAGAAAGGCGACGCGACGCCGGCCATCATTGTCAGCGCGAGGAAAGCCGTCGACGAGCGCGTCACCGGTCTCCGTTCGGGCGCGGACGATTATCTGACGAAGCCGTTCGCCTTTTCCGAACTCCTGGCCCGGCTCTCTGTTATTACCCGCCGTTGGGGTTCGCCCGAGGCGCGAACCGTGTCCGGAGACACCCTCGCGCTCGCGGGTGTCACCCTTGACGTGGCGTTCCGTCGCGTCACGCGCGATAGCGTACCCATCAGCCTCAACCCGAAAGAGTTCGCCCTGTTGGAGTTTCTGATGCGTAACGCCGGTCGAACTCTGACCAAGGAAGTTATCCTGCGCCAGGTCTGGGACTACCACTTTGACCCGCAATCCAACATCGTCGACGCCTTAATCTGTCGTCTCCGCAACAAGATCGACGCCCCTTTCCAAACCGCGCTCATCGAAACACGCAGAGGAGTCGGCTATGTCTTTAATGGGCACGTCTAAAAGAAAATATTCTTTTTTCGTTTATCTCAGCCTGAGCTACCTCGCCGTCTTTGGTTTCTGCGCGCTCATACTCTATATTGTCAATAGCCGCATCCTTTCAGAGTCGGCACGGGAATTTGACCGTGACGACATCCGAAGCGACTCGCTCGAATACGCCGAGATCCTCCGCAACAACACCTCGGGCAACTGGCTAGCAGAAGAGGTGGCCATTGAAAACTACCCATCCTCCACGCTCTTCGCGATCCGCGTGCTCGGCGCGGACGGCCGCGTCGTTTATGCAGCCAGCCAGCCCAAGGATTTTGCTTTCCCGGGCGGCTGGAACACTAGGCAAGTACAGCCGTCGAACGCGATCCCAAAGGACGGCTGGCGCGAAATCTACCTGCCCGCCTATCAGCGCCACCTGCAACTGAAATCGACGCGCCAGCCGGACGGCCGCGTGCTCCAAGTGGCCAAAAGCACCTCACGCGAGCAAGCGTTGGATGGCCGTCTCATACGCACCTCGCTGGCTTTCTTCGCGCTAGCATCCTTTTTTACGCTGACCAACGGACTCTGGATGTTCATTATCACCATGCGGCCCATCCGGCACCTCAATGCCGACATGTCCAGAATCCTCGCGAGCGAGATCTGCGAAGCCGACACCGTTCGCATCAGGAGCCGCATCGCCGAACTCGACGCCCTGGGCTGTTTTTTCGACCGGGTGGTCCATAAAAATGCTGCGCTCATCGCAGCCATGCGGGACACACTCGATAATGTCGCGCATGACTTCCGCACCCCGTTGACACGAATCCGCGGCGCGGCCGAACATGCTCTACGCGCCCGCCAGCCGCCCGCCACACAGGAAACGTTGCTCAACGTACTCGGAGACATCATCGAGGACTGCGACGCCGCCCGACTCCAACTCCAAAATCTGCTGGACGTCCGGGCCATGGAGAGCGGCCTCCTCAAACTCGACATCCGGCGCCACGATCTGAAGAAGATCGTTTCGGAGGTCGCCGACCTCTATACCGTCATGGCAGAAGACAAGGGAGTTAACTTGCATGCCGCACTTCCTGACGGCGAGGTGCTGATTGATGGGGACCCGGTCCAACTCTCTCAGGCGGTAGCCAACCTCATCGACAACGCGATCAAATATACGCCGCGCGGCGGAAGCGTTCGTGTCGAGCTCGAAAGCGGACAAGGGCTCGTCCGATTGACCGTTGCGGACACCGGCATCGGCATCCCCGAAGACGAGCATGCCCTCGTCTGGCAGCGTCTCTACCGAAGCCGCAATGCTCGCGCCGAGAAAGGCCTCGGCCTCGGCATGAGCATCGTGAAGACCATTGTCGAAGCGCACGGCGGCACCATCACATTCTCCAGTGCGTTAGGCCAAGGTTCCACCTTTGTCCTGACACTTCCGGCACCTTGCCGAAGCTCGACCCCGACTCCCTCGAAAAAAAATCTCTGAATGCTCTGTCGGAAAGACTCGCCTGTGGTCTACCCGGCATTCATCAACAACAGGCAGAAAGCTGGACACATCCACATGAATCCTAGAACGGTCAAATGCGCTTTTTCATTAGCAGGCTTAGCCTTGTCACTGGCGCTGGGCAACGGCTGCGCAGTCTTTGGGGAGAAAGGGTGCGACAAGGAAATCACGATGCGCGATCTTCCTGCTGCGGTCAAGCCACTAGCGGAAAAAGAGGTCGCAGGCTGCAAAATCATCGAAGTGGAGCAGGAGATGAAAGACGGCAAGGTGATCTATGCGATCACCTACGATCAAGCCGGCACGAAGATGGAGGTCGAGTACCTGGCCGACGGCACATTGTTATCAAAGGGCAAGGAATAGCCGAACAAATGTCACGCGCCGCGCACTCGGCGGCGCGATAATCTTCTAAAATCAGGTCACACATGCGGATTCTTATTACAGGTGCTGCCGGATTCATTGGATTCCATCTGACAAGCAGACTTATGCGAGACGGGCACGTCGTCACAGGCGTGGATAATGTGAATCCCTATTACAGTGTTCAACTGAAGCGTGACCGGTTAAACGTTCTCGATTGGATAAACGGCGGCTCTGGCCGTTTTGTGTTTCATGAGCAGGACATTTGCGATTACCAGGCATTGACACAGATCTTTCGAGATTGCCGTCCTGACTGCGTCGTGAATTTAGCGGCGCAGGCAGGCGTGCGATATTCAATTACGGATCCCTTCGCTTATCAGAAAGCCAATCTTGAGGGATTCCTGAACGTGTTGGAGTGTTGCCGCCACGTCTCGGCCCCCCGCCTTGTCTATGCGTCGTCTTCATCCGTCTACGGGGGAAACAAAGTTCTTCCGTTTTCTGAGCGCCAATCTGTTGACCACCCCGTAAGTCTTTACGCCGCCACTAAAAAAGCTAACGAACTGATGGCACATTCTTATTCTCATCTCTATAACCTTCAGACGATCGGCCTGCGCTTCTTCACTGTGTACGGCCCCTGGTACCGTCCCGACATGGCCCTCTATCTCTTTTCAGACGCACTGACGCAAGGCCATCCGATCAAACTTTTTAACTACGGAGACATGCAGAGAGATTTCACCTATATCGACGATGTCGTGGAAGGTGTGGTCAGATGTATTACAGGGAGCTCATTTGACCGTTACGAGATTTTTAACATCGGCAACAGCAAGTCGGAGCGATTGCTGGACGTGATTGATATCTTATCCAGCGCATTCGGCATCAGACCACTCCTCGAATGCCTGCCTATGCAAGATGGCGATGTGCATGCGACGTGGGCGAGCATCGACCGTTTGCATGCGAAAACCGGCTACGAAACGACGACGACAATACAGATCGGCATCCCCAGATTTGTTGAGTGGTACAAATCGTACGTGCTGCCAAAATAAAGGCCATGCCGTCCAGCCTCTATAATTTGTTTATCGACGACGGCGTCACGCCCCTCTACTTCACAGGGGGTTCCCGTAGCCCCAATATTTCAACACAACTCAGTCCTTTCTCTCTGACGCTTACGTTTTCTCGCTCCTTTTTGTCTGCGACGGAACACTTCAGACGGGTACTGAAATGTTCGTTAATGGACAGCATCTCGCAAGTTGGCAGGATGGCGAAGAGCGCATGTCGCCTTCGATTTGCCATTACATAGCGTTCCAATGCGTCTGCTTCTTTAAAGGCAATAACCTGCCGCTTGGCAAAATAGGGCAGAACATTGACAGAAGTTCTCCAGCAAATGAGCTGATCGTCTTCCGCGAGCATTGCGCCGACCCGTCTCTTGAATTCCTGCTGCCTCATCGGCCACTGCAGCGATGGCCGGTAGGCATTGAATCCTGCGCCCAGTACGACGAGGACCGTGGCAATCACCATCAGCTGTTTGGCGAACAAGGGGCTTTCGCGGAAAGAGTCGGTCATCTCCTGCATCAGCGCACGGGCGATCAGAACACTCACGGCCAAAAACAGTGCCACCGTAACGTATGCGCCCGCCCAAACCATAAAACCGGCACAGAGAAGGGCACCAGCGACAGCTGCGGAGACAAGGAACTTCTTCCAGCTTTCACCGAACCCTTGAAACTGAACGAACCGGACACTATTAGCAAGCAGGATTGAGAACACTGGCAAAAGAGGAAGGGTGTAGTGTTTCCGGTAATGTCCGCCAAATGTGAATAGAATGAGCATGGTTATGCTCACGTAGACCAGCAGTCTTGTCGGTGGGCACATGACTGCCTTTTTTATCTCCTCCAGCCGGGGGATAAGCATCACGAGAAGCAGGCTGGCGGGGAGCATTTGAGCGACAGGCACCCAAACGTAATAGAAACTCAGCAGTTCCCGCCAACTGGCAAGATTATGAAGCAACGATCCAGAAAGCTGGCTATCGGAAATGCTCGCACCTATTGTGAGCAACTTTTGTTGAAGAAGGCACCACCAAGGCAACACAAGAAAGCAGAACACGACAGCCCCGCTAAAAGGCCGCAAAATCCTGAACACGCGCCGACGGTCAGGCCCGCATACCAGAAACGCTATAAAGCCCATCAAAAAAACGGCTGGAACCTGTGGCCCCTTCGTAAGTGTAGCGAGGCCGGCCGCAACCCAGCCGAGCAACGCGCCGCTTGTCTGCCGTACCGCTTTATCCGCTCTCCAGGCATCCACCCATGCAAAAAGTTGAAGGATGCATAAAGCCGCATAGAGTACGTCTGGCTTGGCGTTGTGGGACAAGTTAAGCAAACTGTTTGACCCCATGAGCATCAATGCGGCTAGAATCCCGGTTTCACGTCCATATAATGCTATGCCGGCATGCGCCGTGAGCAAAACCATGACCAGAACAGCCAACAGCGAGACTGCCCTTCCATGAAAGATCTGAATGTCAGAATTCACCGGGTCGATTGCAGAGACAAGCAGAGTTACCCAATAATTAAGCGGAGGCTTGTTCAGCCGCAGTTCGCCATTGTAATGGGGAATCAAGTAATCCCCGCTTGAATTCATTTCCTGTGTGGTGGCGAGCACGAAGGACTCGTGCGTTTCAAGAGGAACAGATTGAATTCCCGCAAGCGTAAGTATCCACAAGGCGATAAGAAAAACAAACAATCGCTTGGGATAGAGAGAACTGAAGATCGTCAAACAAAAAGGGTTACGCATCCATTCCCCCGTTCCGGCACGAAAACGATTCGCCTATACCACTATTGCCCACTTTTATCACCCGGCATCGAAAGCTCCCACCGGTCACACTCGAAGAAAGGTTGGTCTGGGCCGTTAATGGCTTCGTACGTCCTGAATGAAACGTTCTTACCCTCCACTTGCACCCTCACAAACGTGTTGGTCGCGCCATGGCCCGCCGCGCCCGCATCCACTTGATAGATGCCGCCTTCATCGTCTGGAAATGCGGCAGCGTCATTGGCTCCCGCGCTTTCTGGATTCAGAATGCGGAGCCGGTTGTAACCGTGAGTATGGCCGACAAAAACAGCTCTCACCCGTCCGCACGAGATCAGCATCCGCCAGAAAGCGTCGCGCTGTGGGATGTCCTCATTAAATGAGTCCTTCAAATGCCGTCCGCGAGGAAACGCAGGCTCATGAAAGGAGAGAAAGATATGATCGATTGAGACTGGCGCAGTTTCGACTGTGTTCTTCACCCATTCTCGCCCGCTTTTCCTGATCACCCCCTTCTTCCCGCTTTTCGTATAAGCGTCTACGACGATCATCCGGACATTCCTGTAGTCAAAGTAGTAATCACAAGAGTCAGGCTCTCGCCTGACAACGCCACGAATGGAGGGAATCATGACATCACGGATGAACGTGAAATCACCGAACTCCGTGTCGTGATTGCCGACAACGGGTACGAGGGGCGGCCTTGACGCGGTATCCGAAAAGACTGTCGTGTAGTCCTCGAAGCGTTTCCGTGCGGGGTCTATATCACCAGCGACAATCACCCAGCTTGGCGGTGCAAAGGCCGGTTCCGCATTGACCGTCATGTCCCTGATTTCACGCAACGCGTTCCGCCATGACGACCCCTCCTGGCGAGGATCTGCCGTAACAACAAACGAGAACGCTTGTTCCGCATTCCGGGGCACCTCGCCAGCCGAAGCTCCAAGATCGGCCACGCTGAAGGCCAAGGCAATAAAACAGAAGACAGATACAGACACATAAACCGACGCGGCGCGGCGTACCGACAGCCGGGGTGACCTGATCTCACAACCGACACAGTAGGAAACGTCTTTCATGGTTGCAACATAAAACCTACGCATGACCGCCGCATGACGGTTCGATTACATAGACGTAACAATTTTACAGTCAAGGTGCGAGCCTGGTCGAGCCGATCCCCGGACATCAGGTATAACGGCTTTTCACCCTTCACACTACAGGCCCATGCTCGTCGGTTGCGGCAGGGACTGTTTGGGGTTCGCGTCTTCGGCGTGCGTCGCGAAAAACGCAAGCGTCAGGCGGAACGGCTTGTCTGCCGGACGGGTGCGCAGAAACTCCATCGCGGCGTTCTCGTTCCTCTGCGTCACATGGATCTCGGTTCCGTCAGGCTGCTTGAACCAGTGCTTTTCCGAGTAAGCGCGGCCGCAGTCGCAGTTCTCCACCGGATACGTTTCCGCCCGGCTTACGCCTCCTCGTGCGGCTTGATCCGCAACGCGGCCCGCGTCCCCGCGATGTCGGCCAAGATGCGGAACACGACCGGCGTCGCCAGAAGCGAGATCAGCACGGAGATGCAAAGCGCCCCCATCACACCGATCGCCAGCGGACGCAGCATGTCGGCCCCGTGGCCGATGCCCCACGCCAGCGGCAGCATGGCCAGCACCGTCGAGAGCGAGGTCATCAGGATCGGCCGCAGGCGGCGGCGCCCCGACTGCACCAGCGCCTCGTCAAGGGAAAGCCCTGTCGCCCGCAGGCTCTCCACGAAGTCCAGCATCAGGATGCCGTTCTTGGCCACGATGCCCACGCCGATGATCGCGCCGAGGAACGACACGATGTTGAGCGTGGTTCCGGTGAGCCCCAGCCCCGCCACCGTGCCGAACAGCGCCAGCAGCGAGCCGAACACGATGGCCAGCGGCTCGCGGAACGAGCGGAACTCGATCAGCAGCACGGTGAACACCAGCGCGACCGCCAGAAACAGCACGATCATCAGGTTGCGGAACGACTCGGCCTGCTGGTGGTACAGCCCGCCGAACTCCACGACGCCCTTGGGAATGGTTGGGTCGGCGTCGAGGGTCTTCTTGATCTCTCCGATGGCGCTGCCGAGGTCGCGGCCCTCCAGCGCCGCCGTCACCGCCACAAGCTGGCGCAGATCCTCGCGCTTGAGTTCGAGCTGCCCCGGCTCCTCCACAATGTCCGCCACCTGTGAGACCTTTACGAGCTGCCCGGTGGGCGTACGAATCGGCATCTCCTTGAGCGTCTCGATGCGGTCCAGAGCCCCCGGCTCCGCCATCACGCGCACCGCCACCACCCGGTCGGCCTCCAGCACCGACGAGGCGGGGCGGCCCAGCATCGCCGTGTTCAGCGCGGCGGATATGTCCTGGGCGCTCAGCCCGAAGCGCATCGCGTCATCCTTGCGCACGCGGAACCCGATGGTCGGGCCGGTCATCTTCAGCCCGTCGCTGGTGTCGACCACGCCCGCGATCTTCTCGATGGTCTCCTTAACCTCGGGGGCCTTCTTCATCAGCCAGGGCGTGTCGGTCGAGAACAGCTTGATCTCGATGGGGTCCGGCGCTTCGGTCAGGTCGCCCAGCAGGTCGCCCAGAATCCCCGGCAGCTCCCACTCGATGCCCGGCAGCGCCGCGTTGAGCTTGTGGCGCAGTTCGGCCTTCACCTCTTCCGTGCCGCGTGTGCGGTCCGTGCGCAGCTTCACGAGGATGTCGCCCTTGTTGGGCTCCGCGATGGCCAGCGCCAGACGCGCCCCCGTGCGGCGGGAGTAGCCCTCGACTTCGGGCGTGGCGCACAGGATGGCCTCGGCCTCCTGCATCATGCGGTCGGTCTCCTGCAGGCTCGTTCCCCACGGCGTCAGGCAGTCGATCACGAAACCGCCCTCGTCCATGGCGGGCATGAAATCGCTCTCCAGCTTGCTGTAGATGTGCCAGCCGCCGTAGCCCATGCCGATGAAGAGCAGCAGCGCGAGCCAGCGCCAGCGCACGGCCTTTTTCAGCAGATAGCCGAACACCGCCAGCAGGAAGCGCAGCACCGGCCCGCCCTCCACGTCCATGCGCGACGGGGCTCGGCCGTGCACGATGTGGGCGCTGTCGCGCAGGAAGATGGAGGCCAGCGCCGGCGTCAGCGTCACCGCCAGCACGAGGGACGTCATCAGCGCGACCACCATGGTCAGCGCCAGGGCGCGGAAGAAAACGCCGGGAAGGCCGTCGAGGAAGGCGAGCGGGACGAAGACCACGACCGGCATCAGCGTCGAGCCCACCAGCGGGTGGAGGATGTCGGAGAGCGCGTTGCGGATCGCCTTCAGGCGCGGCACGCCCTTCATGGACTCGGTCACGATGGCCTCGACCACCACGATGGCGTCGTCGATGATCACGCCGATGGCCGCCGCGATGCCCCCGAGCGTCATCAGGTTGAAGGTCATGCGCGTGGCGAACATCACCACGACCGTGGCGAGGATCGAGATCGGGATCACGACGATGGAGGTCAGCACGCTGCCCCAGCTCTTGAGAAACACGTAGAGGATGACCACCGCGAAGAGCAGCCCGATGAAAATCGATTCCCACACGCTGCGAACCGACTCCTGAACCAGCAGCGACTGGTCGTAATAGAAAGACAGCTCCATATCCGGGGGCAGGGTCCGGCGCACCTCGGCAAGCTGCTCCTTCAGCTGTCTGGCGATGTCGAGGATGCTGCTGCCCTTGGGCTGGGCGCGGATGTTCATCAGCACGGCCCGCCGCCCCTGCGCGTTGACCACGTTGAAGACCGGCTCCGGCCCGCGCTCGACCCGCGCGAAATCGCGGATGCGGACGGGATGGCTGTCGCGCATGGCGACCGCCATTTCCAGCAGTTCTTCCGGCCCCTTCACGCGCCCGTCCACCAGCGCCAGGTAGATCGTGTAGTTCTCGGCGTGGAAGCCCGCGGGCTCGACCACGTTGTTCTTCTCCAGCGCGGCGGTCACGTCGCCCATGGCCAGCCCCGCCGCCGCGAGGCGCACCGGATCGACGATCACGTGGTATTCCGGCGTCCGGCCGCCCACCAGATCCACGCGGGCCACGCCCGGGATCGTCAGGAAGCGCGGCTTGAGATAGTAGCGGGCCTTCTCCCACAGCTCCATGATGTCCCGCTCGGGGCTGGTCAGGCTCACGCCGATGATCGGGAAGGCGTTGAACGTCAGCCGCCACACCGTGGTTTTCGTCTCGGCGGGCAGCGAGCTTTTGAGCTGGGCCACGCGGTTGAGCACGTAGAGTTCGGACTCCACCATATCCACGCGCCAGTTGAAGAAGACGTTCACCTCGGCCGAGCCGCGCCCCGTCGCGGAGCGCACCTGCACCACGCCCGGAATGTCCTTCATCGCCTCTTCGAGCGGCCGCGTGACCGTCGCCATCATCTCGTCGGCGGGCATCACGCCGCAGTCGATCAGCACCACGCAGCGTGGGAACTCCGTCTCGGGAAAGACCGACGACGGCATGTACCGGGCGCAGTAGACGCCGCCCAGGCAGACCGCCAGCGTGATGAAGATGATCGCCAGCCGGTGCCGGATCGCGAACTCGCCGCACTTTGCGCCGGCGGTGCGGGGTGCGGGAGTCTCCGGAGTCGCGGTCACTGGGCGGCCTCCTTCACGGGCGTCTCGCGGATGCGCAGCCGCGTGCCGTCCGGCAGGGCGTACGAGCCGACCGTCACGACCGTCATGCCCTTTTCAAGGCCCTCGCCGGAGACTTCCACAAGGTCGCCGTCGCTCAGGCCGACGCGCACCTGGACGCGCTTGGAGCGGCCGTCCTTGGCTAGGCTGACCGCGCTCGTGCCGTCGCGGTCGGTGAACACGCTGGCGCGCGGAACCGCGAGTCGGTCGGGCCGCTCCTCGCTGACGATGCGGGCCGCGGCGAACTGGCCGGGACGCAGGCCGCAGCCCGCCGGCAGGGTGATGCGCAGCGGTACGGTGTCGGTCTGCGCGTCGGCTTCGGGCGAGAGATACGTGACGCTGGCGCGGACCGGCTGCCCGCCGGCCGACGGGGTAACCTCCGCCTGCTGGCCGGTCTTGAGCGCGGCCATCTCGCGCGAGGGCACGGAGGCCCGCAGCACCAGCCGGTCGGTGTCGAGCAGGGTCACGAGGGGCTGGCCCGCCTCGACGGGCTGGCCGGCCTGCACCATGACGCGGGTCACGGTGCCGCCGGCGGGCGAGGCAACATCCAGCAGCGAGCGCAGGGCCTCGGCCTCGTGCAGTTCCTGCTCGGCCTCGGCGACCTGCCTGTTCGCCTCTTCCATCAGCTTCGCCGAAGTGCCGTCGATTTCGGAAAGCTTCTTCTGCCGCTCCAGCGTCTTGCGGGCGAAATCGAGCCGCGTGCGGGCCTTGGCCACGGCCGCCTCCGCGAGGCGGGCGTCGAGGCGGAACAGGCGTGCGCCCTTCTCGACGCGTGCGCCCTCGACCGCAGACAGCTCGCTGACCAGCCCGGCGTACGGGGCGGTCAGCGTGAACTGCGCGGCCGGTTTGCCGGCGGTGGCCGGCTCAGGCTCGACCACGCCATAGACGGTCACGTAGGCCCGCAGCGTCGCGCTCGCGACCGGCGCGGTCTGCACGGCGACCTCCGTTTGCGGGGCTTCGTCTTCCGCCCGGAGGCAGGGCGGCAGACAGGACAGCAGGATCATCACGCAGGCGGCTGACGGGACGCGGCGCAGGGGTGCGGCATTCATGTTCATCGGGTTCTGTCTCCTCAGTTGCGTGTGACGGTCGGCGTTTGCGACCAGAGCTTCTCGGGCAGGTCGGCGGGGCGCTGGAGGGCGTCCTCGAGTTTTCCGAGGGCGCGGCGACGCTCCATGCGCACCGTCCCCTCATCCAGTTTCGCGCCGGCCGTTTCGGCCCGCGCGGCCAGCACCTCCAGCGTGGTCACCTCGCCCGCCTTTTGCAGGCTTTCGACGACGGCCAGCCGCTGCGACGTGGAGGCCAGCAGCGCGGCGGCGGCGGACGCGCGGCCCTCGGCGGCGCGGACTGCGGCCAGCGCCTGGTCCACTTCGCCCGCGATCCGCGACTGGAGCGCGAACACGGCGGCGGCGGCCTCCTCGCGCTGCGCGAGGGCTTTGCCGATCGCGCCCTGGTTCTGATGGAAGACCGGCAGGGAGAGCGACGCGCCCAGCGACCACTTGTTTTCGCTCTGGTCGAATTCGTAGCCCGGCCCGATCTGGAGGTCGGGGTACTGACCGGCGATGGCGAGCCGCAGGGCCGACTCGCTGGCCTCGTAATCCTTGAGCGCCGCCAGCACATCGGCGCGTCCCGTAAGCGCCGCCCGGCGGGCCTCTGCGGCATCGGGCGCGGCGGGGGCTTCAGGCCCAAAACGGAAGGCGGCGTGTTCCAGCGCGGAGGACGGCAGGCCCATGGCGGCGGCGAGTCGCGCGAGCGCCACCGTGCGGCGGGCCTGCGACCCGCTGGCGGCCAGTCGTGCGCGGTGCAGGTCGACCTGCGCCTGCGTCAGGTCGAGACGCGAGAACTCGCCCGCCGCCCGCTGGCGCTCCATGGCGGCGCACAGGGTCTCGCCGGCGGCGACGACGGCAGCCTCGAGTTGCGCGGCCTCCTGCGCCTCGGCCAGGTCCAGAAAAGCCTCGCGCACCGCCGTCCGGATCTGCCACGCGTCGGTCGCCACGCGCAGCCGCGCGGCTTCCGCAAGATGCCGGGCCTCGTCGGTGCGGTACTGGCGCTTGCCCGCCGTCTCGACGGGGAAGCTGAACCCGAAGCCGAAGATCCACGGCGAGATGCCGGACGAACTCGAATTGTACCCCGGCGAGGCCGAAACCGACGGGTTGGGCCGTTCGGACGCGCCCTTGACCTGCGAGGCGGCGACGTTCGCGCGTTGCCGGGCGAGGTCGATGCCGGGGTTGAAATAAAGCGCGGCGGCCGTCAGTTCGTCCAGCGTCCACGGCCGGTCAGAGTCCGCGCCTGAAGGCAGCACCTCCGCGAGAAACTTCAGCAGTCCGGGGTCCGACAGCGTACGCGCCGCAAGGCTTTCCGCCGTGCGGCCCGGATCGAGCGGTTTCGGCTCGAACTGGACACAGCCGGTCATGAAGCCGGAGACACAAAGCGTCAGCAGGGGGAGACAGCGTTTAGTCATCGTGAGCACACTTACCCTTATGTAGGCACCATCAGCGCTGACCAAGGTCAGGCGGTTCTCCCGTGAGGGGAAGGCAGACATCATTGCCGTTAGCATTGAACTGTACCAAATCATGTTTCCGCCGCAAACAGATTCAGGATATCCGTGCGGGGGGGGCCGCGCAGGCACATTCGTAACCGTCCCTGCCCGGCGACCAACTCCTGACCGGAAACATTACCCTCTTCCTCGTTCGGATAAAGTTCTGAGAGGACAACCAGCGCCGCACCCGTAGCCAACGCGATGATCAGCAATACCTTCGCCGAGCTTTCATAACCACTCGTCATTTGCCTACCTCCCTGCTTTTGGCCGGCACCTGCGATCATCGTGTCCCCTCCGGCTCTAAAGACGCACGGCCCAGCGACCATTCGCCGGCCGTAGCCAATTCTGACCAGCAGCCTGGCGCGAGCCCCGTCAGTTCCTTCTTCCGTCCAGCGCTGATCACGACGAGGGCCGAATGCCACTTGCCGCCACACCGCCGGAGGCTTTCCAGCAGCGGCTCTTTAGGATGAGGAACCACCCATCCCCGCGCGTAGAACAAGGCGCTGTAGGGGGTTTTGCGCTCAAAGATGAGCGGTTCTCGTGAAATGAAAACATCTCCAGAATACTTTCGCGCCATCCGTACGATCTCGCGCGTCGTTTTTACATTCTGCAGGAAGGGCACGCACGCAACACTCGCCACCGCCATCACGGCCACGAGCGCCGTCGCTAGTGTAAGCAACCTTTTCCTCGCCGTCCCGCCCCGCATGACCCAAACCAGCCACGCCGCGAAAAGCGGCACCATCGGCAAGACATACGTGAACAGCAGTTGCCTCGCCAGGCACCAGAACAGCGTGCCCGCCGCGAAACTCAGAAACAGAAAGCCGGCCTGCCGGTCCGCCTGGCACGCATCCCGGACCGCACGCCAGCGGCTAAAGGCTAGCCACAGGCCGAGCAGGCTCCAGGGCGCCGCCGCCGCCACGAACATCAGAAGCGCCGAGCCGCGCGGATAGAGGTGGCCGCTGCCGTAGGCGTCGCCATAGTCGTGCGTCACGAAACGCAGCAGATTCTCGTTCACGAAGAAATACTTGATAAACCCAGGATTGCGAGCTTCGCACAGAACGAACCACGGAACTACCAACACAAGGAAAAGAACAGGCCCGGCAATCCACCGATGATCGCGCAACCTCGGCCACTCCCGCCATCGTACCGTCCACACCAGCACCGGCAGCCCGAACAGCACGACCGCAGCAGGGCCCTTCGTCAGAAAGCCCAGCGCGAGCAGAAGGAAAACAAGCAGGCTCCACCGCCGCCGGATCAGGCGGTCAGGCTCGCTGATGAAAGCGAAATAGGCCAGCAGACTCCCGGCGACACACGCGCTAAATAACATGTCCACAGCCACGCTTCCCCCCACCGCCACGAAGAAGCCGCAGGAAGCCGTCACCATCACGCTGAGCAGGCCCGATCCCGTTCCGCCGTAACGTCGCATGACGTGGTAGAGTAGCCACAGAAGCGCGACCGCCGACAAAAGGCTGGGCAGCCGAGCGGCGAATTCATTCTCCCCGAAGACCTTCATTGCGCCAGCAGAGGCCCAGAAGAAAAGCGGCGGTTTTCCCAGAAAAGGAATATGCGCCTCATTCATCCAGACGCGCGGCGTCACCCAGTCGCCCGTGACTGCCATCTCCTGCGCCACCTGGGCGTAGCGGCCCTCCGTGGCGTCGGTCAGAGGCAGCAACGCCGTCGATAATGCCCGCGCGCCCAGCGCCAGCGCCAGTGTGATCGGTGCCAAGCGAGCAACAGTATATCTGGACCAAGGCCTCATGCCTTAGTCCTGCTGCCGAGGGTGCCGGCGGTCACCGTCTGACCGACAGCCAAACCCCTGGACTGCACGCGTCTCCGGAACTCCAACCGCTTCCGGATCTGCCAGGCTGCGCGCAACATCCTCACGCCGTCGCTCAGCGGATGAACCGTAGAGCCCTCAACGTCATGCCACTCCACGCCCCGCTCTAGTACACGCAGTCCGCGTTCGCGCGCCTCGGCGAGAACCTCCAAGTCGAAGGCGAATCCGTCGCATGAAAACCCCTTGAACAGATCTCGCGCAATATCGCCGGCGAACACTTTGAACCCGCATTGCGTATCCCGAAACCGCAGACCGAGCACCGCCTGCGTATGCCACGCGAACGCTCGTCCGAGCAAACGCCGCAACACCGGTTGGTCGTCCTCCACCGTCGCCCCTTCCACCCGGCGAGACCCGACAACAACGTCCGCATGCCCCTTGATAATGGGCTCAGACAGATTGCCCAACTCTCGGACCGGCGTCGCCCCGTCAGCATCCATGAACGCGACAACGCGCCCCAAACTGACAGCCACACCCCGCCTGACCGCATAGCCCTTGCCCCGATTACAGGTGTAAGAGTCCACCCGCAACGGCAGGCGTCCACAAAACGACTTGGCGATGCGCTCCGTGCCGTCACGGCAACCATCGCAAACCACAATCACCTCGAACTCGTCCCGCGCAATACGTTCTTTCGCAAGGTAGTCGGCGACTGATTCCAGCGTATGTCCTAGTCTGCCACTTTCATTGTACGCCGGAATGACAATGGATTGTTTAATATGCACCGGTCGCGTCACTTCCTTTCCTCGGCCAACCTGAAACTCGCAGACTGACCGCACCGTGAACATCCATCTGCTTTCTAACGCGATGGTGAAAGAGTACACGCCCTACATGACATACACGTTGACATAGCATTACTAATATGAAATAAAGGCATCACGCTTTGCTCGCAAAGTCAACGACCTCAGCAACGCTCCTAGCCGTTTTCGCTCCTCTTCCGTCGCACGCTTGTCCGCCACCCTCGCGGCCAGTTGTTCGACGGTCATTTTCCCCGCCGCCAACTGCTTGGGTCCCTTTTTCCCGCCCGTCAGCACGTCCGGCAGTTTATCGCCCAGCACAGCCCGCAGATGTTCTCGCCCCGGCTTGAAATAATGCTTAAGCACGACCTCGACCGTCTTGTGCCCAGTCACCAGTCGCGCGACCTCCATCGGCACTCCGGCCGAGAACGCTAGGCCCGTCACTCATACCGTAGATTTTTCACCCTTAGATGGAAGCCTGCCGCGCAGGCCCTTCGAGCGATTTGCTCTTCACCCGCCAACCCATGAGCCCAACGACCAAGTGGATGGGTGAACAACACGGGGGAGCCCGCCGATCTAGTGGTGGGACTTTTGGTGGGTTAGTGGTGGGACTTTTGGTGGAACTCCCCACCACCCCACACATTTTCACACAGCACCCGTGTGCAAACAGAAAAACAAAAAAGCCCCGGTTTTATTGGGTTTTTCCCATAAAACCGAGGCCTGAAATTGGTAGCGGGGGTAGGATTTGAACCTACGACCTTCAGGTTATGAGCCTGACGTGTGTACCGCATATTC
>MWEJ01000026.1 GCA_002071025.1 Verrucomicrobia bacterium ADurb.Bin070
GTGAGGTTCAGCGCGGGCGGTAGCGAAAAGGGAAGGAGCGGTCAGATGGCACGTGGGTTGTGGGTGATGGCGGCGGTGGCCGGGGTGCAGGCGGCGTTGGCCGCGCAGCGCCCCAACATTCTGTTCGCGCTGGCCGACGACTGGTCGTACGGTCATGCGGGGGCGTACGGCTGCGCCTGGGTCAAGACGCCGGCCTTCGACCGCGTGGCGCGCGCGGGCGTGCTCTTCACCCAGGCGTACACGCCGACCGCAAAATGCGCGCCGTCGCGGGCGAGCATCTTGACCGGCCGCAACCCGTGGCAGCTCAAAGCAGCGGCCAACCACTGGTGCTATTTTCCGCCGGAGTTCACGACCTACGCCGAGGCGCTGGCGGTCAGCGGCTATGAGGTCGGGATGACCGGCAAAGGCTGGGCGCCGGGTGTCGCCAAGGACGCGGCCGGGCGGCAGCGCCAGATGGCGGGCCGGCCCTTCAACCGCCGCACGCTGGAGCCGCCGGCCGGCGGGATCGGCAAGAATGATTACGCGGCGAATTTCGAGGCGTTCCTGGAGCAGGTGCCGGCTGACCGCCCCTGGTGTTTCTGGTACGGCAGCACGGAACCGCACCGCGGGTACGAGTACGGCAGCGGCGCGGCCAAGGGCGGCAAGCGGACGGACCAGATCCCGCGCGTGCCGGGGTACTGGCCGGACACCGAGCGCGTGCGCCAGGATCTGCTCGACTACGCCTTCGAGGTGGAGCATTTTGACCGTCATCTGGGGCGCATGCTGGAGACGCTGGAGCGGCGCGGGTTGCTCGAGAACACGCTGGTGGTGGTGACGGGCGACAACGGCATGCCGTTCCCGCACAGCAAAGGACAGACCTATCGCGACTCAAACCATCTGCCGCTTGCCGTGATGTGGCCGCGTGGGACCCGTGCGCCGGGGCGGACGGTGGACGATTATGTCTGTTTCATCGATCTGGCGCCGACCTTTCTGGAGGCGGCGGGCGTGGCGTGGGGGCAGACCGGCATGGCGCCGGCGCAGGGGCGCAGCCTGCTAGAGATCCTGATGTCGGACCGTGCCGGCCGCGTGGTGGCCGCGCGCGACTGCGTGCTGGTCGGCCGCGAGCGCAACGACATCGGGCGGCCGAACGACGCGGGGTATCCGGTGCGCGGGATCGTGCAGGACGGACTGCTCTACCTGCACAACTTCGAGCCCTCGCGCTGGCCGGCGTGCAATCCCGAGACCGGCTACCTCGACGTGGACGGAAGCCCCACCAAGAGCGAGGTGCTGGCCGCGCGGGGCGATCCGGCCGGCCGTCGGTTCTGGGAAGCCTGCTTCGGTCGGCGCGGCCGTGAAGAGCTGTACGACCTCAGCGCCGATCCCGATTGTCTGGCCAACCGGATCGCGACAGACGGCCGCGCGGCGGCGCTCAAGGCGCGCCTCTTCAAGGAGCTGGCGGAGCAGGGTGATCCGCGCGCGCTCGGCCAAGGGGACGTGTTCGATGCCTATCCGCATGCCCATGACCGCATGCGGGGCTTTTATGAACAGTGGCAGCGGGGGACGGCGCCGCGCGCCGATTGGGTCAATCCGAGCGATTTTGAAGAGCCTTCGAAGCTTGACTCTCGTTGAAGGAACACAGAAAATGGAAGCGATTTTCAACCTAACAGGAAAAATAGCATGCGTGTGATTGGCGTGATCCCGTCGCGCTGGGGTTCGACGCGGTTCCCGGGCAAAAGCCTGTATCCGATTTGCGGGAAACCGTTGGTGCAGTGGGTCGTAGAGGCGGCGCGGCGCGCGACCGCGCTTGATGAGGTCGTGGTCGCCACGGATGACGTCCGGATCGCGGACGCGGTGTCCGGCTTTGCCAAGGTGGCGATGACGCGGGCCGACCATCCGTCCGGCACCGACCGGGTGGCGGAGGCGGCGCGGCCCGGCGATGACGACATCGTGATCAACATTCAGGGGGACGAGCCGCTGATCGATCCGGCGCTGATCGACGCGCTGGCCGCGCGCATGAAGGCGGATGCCGGCTGGGCCATGGCAACCGCCGCGTGCCCAATCCGTTCGATGCGCGATCTCGAAGCGCGCACGGTGGTCAAGGTGGTGCTGGCGCGCGACGGCGGGGCGCTCTACTTCTCGCGGCTGCCGATCCCGTGCCGCCGCGACGGCGAGCCGGACCTGGCGTCCGGGCTCTACCTGCGCCACCTGGGCATCTATGCCTATCGCGGCGCGTTTCTGAAGCGGCTCGTGCAGGAGCCGCCGTGCCTGTTGGAGCGGGCCGAGAGTCTGGAGCAGTTGCGCGCCCTGTATCTGGGTGCGCGCATCGCGGTCATTCAGACCGAAGATCTGGGCGTGGGTGTTGACACGCCGGAGGATGTGCCGGCGGTTGAGACGGTGCTCAGGCAAAAAATGGGAAGCGGAATACAGGAGTCAGGGATTTGAACGTGAAACAGGTGAAAGTGGGCGGTGTCGTGTTCGGCGGCAAGCGGCTGGCATTCATTGCCGGACCGTGCGTGATTGAATCGGTGGCCGGCACGATGGATCTCGCGGCGCGGCTGGTGCGTCTCGCGCGCGAGTTGGATGTGCCGCTGGTTTTCAAGGCTTCGTTCGACAAGGCGAACCGGACGTCGGTGGATTCCTATCGCGGGCCGGGACTGGCCGAGGGGTTGGCTGTCCTGAAAGAGGTGCGCGACCGCTTCGGGGTGCCGGTCCTGACCGACATCCACGAGCCTGCGCAGGCGGCGGTCGCCGCCGAGGCGGTGGATATCCTGCAGATCCCGGCGTTCCTGTGCCGCCAGACCGACCTGGTGGTGGCGGCTGCGGAGACCGGCAAGGTGGTCAACGTCAAGAAGGGCCAGTTCCTGGCGCCCGAAGACATGGTCAACGTGATCGATAAGATCCGCTCGGCCGGCAACGACAAGATCATCCTGACCGAGCGCGGGGCTAGCTTCGGCTATCACAATCTGGTGGCGGACATGCGCAGCCTGCTGATCATGCGCGAACTGGGCGTGCCGGTTGTGTTCGACGCCACGCACAGCGTGCAGCGGCCGGGCGGTGCGGGCAAGATGAGCGGGGGCGACGGACGCTGGGCGCCGGCCTTGGCGCGCGCCGCGGTGGCGACCGGGGTCGACGGTGTGTTCATGGAGACGCACGTCAATCCGGCTGAAGCCCTCTCGGACAGGGCGAACGCCGTGGCCTTCAAGGATCTGAAACGGCTGTGGCAAACGCTGGGGGCGATTCATGGTTTGGTGCGCTGAACAGAGGCGGAAGATCAGGCGCGCGGCGCTGGCGGCAGTCGCGGTATGTGTCGCGCAGACGGCGGCCGCGGCCGAAGACCCGGAGGTCGCGCGCTGGTTCAACCGGCACGACGATGCCGCGTGGCAGCCTTTGGCCGCGCGCTGGCCGGCGGCTAAGGCGGCCATGACGGCACCGGTCGAGAACCTCGCGCTGCCCCTGGACTATCATGCGGACGGGCGCATCCGGGCGCGGCTGCGCGCGAAAAAGGCGCAGGTCTTCGCGGACGGCATGATTTTTGCTGAAGGCGTGGAGGTGGAGTTGTTGACGGCCGAGGGCCAGCCGGACGGCACGCTCACGGCCGAGGGATGCCTGTTTGACCGTGAGGCCCGGCACGGGTACTGTGACGGCCGGGTGACGGTTGAAAAGGACGGCGATCGGCTCAAAGGGCGCGGTATGTACTTTTCAATGGCGGGCGAGTATATTAAAATCATGGCCGAGTGCGAGATACGGACGCATCGCATCCGGAACAATTTCGGGAGATTCTGATGAAACGGTTGGCGAGGATGAGTGTTATGGCGGCGGGCCTTCTGGCGGCCGCAGGCGTGTTCGCCCAGACGACGGAGGCTGCCGGCGACGGTGCGGCCAAGGACGCCGGCGCGAAATCGGCGGCGGCTGACGCGCAGGCGGCGCCCGCGCGCGAGGCGGTGATCACGGCCGAGCGCATTGAGTTCGACAACAAAGAGGGCGTGATCCTTTTTGACGAGAATGTGGTGGTGGACGACGCGCAGTTCGTGATGCGCTCGGACCGTCTGCTGGTTTTCATGGAGGGGACCAACGACGTGCAGCAGATCTTGGCGGTCGGCAGGGTGAGCATCACCAATCTTAACCGGTCGGCGAGCTGTGACAAGGCGGTTTATACCAAGAAAGAGGGCCAGATCGTCATGACCGGCAACGCCCGCCTGATGCGGCAGGGCGACGAGGGCGGCGAGGTGACCGGCAACCGAATCACGTTCTGGCTGGATGACGAGCGGATGGAGGTGTCGCCGGGGCGCGTGGTGCTGCCGCCGGGGACGTTCAACAAGGCCGACACCAAAAAACTGATCCCGTAGGGAATGTGATTTCACGAATGAATGATGCAGTTGTACAGGGCGCGGAAGCAACGCCGGACATTCAGGCCGACAGCTTGGTGAAGCAGTATGGGGCGCGCACCGTCGTGAACGGCGTGTCGCTGCATGCCTCATGCGGCGAGATCGTCGGTCTGCTGGGGCCCAACGGCGCGGGCAAGACCACCACCTTTTACATGGTGGTGGGCTTGGTGCGTCCGAATGACGGCACGGTCACGTTCCGCGGGCAAGACATCACACGCATGCCGGTCTATCGTCGGGCGCGTCTGGGACTCGGTTATCTGGCGCAGGAGCCGTCGACCTTCCGCAAGCTGACGGTGGAAGAGAACGTGCTGGCGATTCTTGAAACCATGGATCTGACGAAGGCCGAGCGGCACGCGCACGCCGAAGAGCTGCTTGCCAGTCTGAATTTGACAAAGGTTGCCCGGCAGCGTGCCTATACGCTGAGCGGCGGCGAGCGACGCAAGCTGGAGATCGCGCGCGCATTGGTGCGCAAGCCGGCCATCCTGATGTTGGACGAGCCGTTCAGCGGGGTGGACCCGCTGGCGGTGCATGATATTCAGGAGATCGTCAAAGGGCTGCGCAACCGCGGGCTTGGTATTATCGTGACCGACCACAATGTCCGCGAGACGCTGTCGATCGTGGACCGTGCCTATCTCGTTTATGACGGCCAGATCCTGCGCGAGGGGTCGAGTGACTTCCTGGTGCAGGACGAGACGGCGCGCCGTCTCTATCTCGGGCAGAATTTCAGAATGTAGCCAAACAAATAACCCGCCTTGAGCGGGCCAACAAGGAGGATGACACCTATGCCTATCGAAGTGACAATCCGTCATCAGAACGCAGCACCCGGAATTAAGGAATACGCGGAACTCCGCGCGGCCAAATTGATGGAACAGTTTCCGAAGATCGAGAGCGTGCATGTGATTGTGGATGTGCAGCGCCACCTTTACGAGGCGGAAGTCGTCGTGCAGCAGAAGAATCTGACGGCGGTCGGCACCAAAGAGCATGCCGACAGCGCGCGTGCGGTGATCGACACGGCGGCGGCGCGCGCGGAAAAGCAGTTGCGCAAGACGCTGAGCAAGCGCGTGGACGCGCATACACGGAACACGGATAAGAAGTAATGGCGGAATACCGGCAGAGCCAGTCCCAGCAGTCGCGCGTCACGGTTGACCAGTTTCTCGCGGTCGGCCGCGAGCGGCTCGGCATGGAACTGGTGGCGGGCCGGGCCGGTCTGCAACGGGTGATCATCGAGCCCGTCGCCCACCGCCCCGGCCTCGCCCTGTCGGGCTTCTACCGGCATTTCGCGCGCAAGCGCATCCAAGTGGTGGGCATGGCCGAATTCGAGTATCTCTCGTTCATGCCCGAAGAACTGCGCGCGCAGCGCCTCGAAGAGCTGTTCGCGAAAAAAATCCCGTGCATGGTCTTCACGCGCGGCAAGCGTGTTTTTCCGGAGGTGGTGCGCCTGGCTGAGCGTGACGGGGTCTGCGTGCTGCGGTCGAGCATGGTGACGCGCCACTTCATCCACTCCGCCACGTTCGTGCTGGAGGATCTGCACGCGCCGCGCTGCAAGGTGCACGGCACCATGCTGGAGGTGGCCGGTGTCGGTGTCTTCATCGAGGGCGCGGCCGGACTCGGCAAGAGCGAGACCGCGCTGGGGCTGATCAAGCGGGGGCATGCGCTGGTCGCGGACGACCTGACGCAGTTCCGACGCGACAGCAGCAACAGTCTGCTGGGCTCGGCCATGCCGGTGACCCAGTACTACATGGAGATCCGCGGAATCGGGATCATCCATGTGCCATCCATCTTCGGCGTGGCGGCCGTGCGCGGCGAAAAGCAGGTGGATCTGGTGGTGACGCTGAAACGGCAGGGCGAGGCCGATGCCGAGTTGGATCGCACCGGAACGGATGAGTTGCGCCGCGAGTTTCTCGGCGTTGAAGTGCCGCAATTGGTGATCCCCGTGGCTCCGGGACGCGATCTGGTGAACCTGGTGGAGACGGCGGCGCAAGAGCACAAAGTACGATTGTCGGGGTTTGTCGCCGTCCGCGAGCTGGATTCGCGGATCAAGCGGCACCATTCCGTATGAGGAGAGCTGGAACGTGGCCAAGACTACTACAAACCAAGAGACCCGTGAATTCGTGCTGCTGAACAAGTACGGCATGCATGTCCGACCGGCCGGGCTCTTTGCCAAGGTGGCGTCGCGCTTCAATGCCGAGGTGGATGTCGAGAAAGACGGTAATGTCGTGTCCGGCAAAAGCATCATGGCGTTGATGACGCTGGAGGCGGTGTGCGGCACCAAACTCAGGGTCACGGCGGCTGGCGCACAGTCACGCGAAGTGCTTGACGAGCTGGAGGCGCTGGTCGCCCGCAAATTCGATATTCCAGATGAACAATGAGGCAGATGCCGCCTGCGGTACCGTGCGCGAGATGCGCATGCTGACCGGTTTGGCCGTCTCGCGCGGATTCGTCGCGGGGCCGGCCTTCTTGTATCGTGCCGGCACCAGCGAGCAAGTGCCCGAATATCGGGTCGAACCGGCACAGATCGATCAGGAAGTGTCGCGCCTGGCCGATGCGTTTGCCCTGACGCGGACGCAGATCCGCTCGCTGGCGCAGGAGTTGAAGAAGCGCATCAGCGGCGACGAAGCCACCATCTTCGACGGGCATTTGATGATCCTTGACGATCCCTCCTTCCTGGGGTCCTGCAAGGAAAAAATCGCCAAAAACCTGCGGAACGCCGAGGCGGCCGTCAAGCAGGTGGCCGACACCTACTCCTCCATTTTCGCCGCGATGGATGACGCCTACCTGCGCGAGCGCGCTCAGGATGTCGGCGACATCGCCAAACGCATTCTGCGCAATCTGTCGGGCGGCGGCGATGCGCACGCGCTGCGCGTCGAGCAGCCGTGCATCGTTGTGGCGGATGAGCTCTCGCCTTCCGAGACAATCTCACTGCCCAAGAATCTGATCCTCGGTTTTGCGACCGACCGCGGCAGCACCACGTCGCACGCCTCGCTGCTGGCGCGTGCGCTGGGCATCCCCGCAGTGGTCGGTCTGGGCTCACTCTCGGAACAGATCAAGAGCGGCGACCTGCTGCTGCTCGACGGTACGCGCGGCAAGGTGATCGTCAATCCGGGGCGCGAGGAGCGGGCGGCCTTCGAGAAGATGATGCTTCGTTCGCGAACGCTGGAGGAGTCGCTGGATCAGGTCAAGACGCAACCGGGGCGCACACGGGACGGCCGCTCGGTGCCGTTCCTGGCGAATGTCGACAACAGCACGCCGATGACCGACCTGTATGCGGTGGGCGCCGAGGGCATCGGCCTTTACCGGACTGAATATCTGTGGCTTCAGGGCGATCGCGAGCCGAGCGAAGAGGAGCAGACGCATGCGTACACCGCCGCGGCCCGGGCGTTGCCGGACGGACAATCGGTCACCATCCGCGTGCTGGATCTGGGCGGCGACAAGATGATCAAAAGCGGCGGTGCGGTGCATAAGGAGGCCAATCCGTTCCTGGGCAACCGCTCGATCCGTTTCCTCTTGCGTAACCCCGAAATCTTCCGTCGCCAACTTCGGGCCGTACTGCGCGCGAGTTCTCACGGCAACGTACGGATCATGTATCCGATGATCACGGCGATCGACGAGCTGCACGCCGCCAACATGGAGCTGCATGCCTGCATGGCGGAGTTGAAGGCCGAGGGCATCCCTTTTGACGAATCGATCCAACGCGGTGTGATGATCGAGATTCCGGCCGCAGCCCTGATCGCCGACGCGCTGGCCAAAGAGTGCGAGTTTTTCTCGATCGGCACCAATGACCTGATCCAATATACGCTGGCTGTCGACCGGGTGAATGAAACGGTCGCGCGCCTCTACCAGCCCACCCACCCGGCTGTCCTGCAGTTGATCGACCTCTCGGTGACGGCCGCGCATGCTCACGGGCTGAAGGTTTCGGTCTGTGGCGAGACGGCGGCTGATCCGGTGATGGCGGTGCTGTTCGTGGGCATGGGCGTGGATGAACTCAGCATGTCGCCGAATCTCATCCGCCTCGTGAAGCGGGCGGTCAGCCAGATGTCGTTCGCCGATGCCAAGGCGCTGGCCGACACGGTGCGGCGCATGAAGGGGACACCGGCGGATAAGGTCTACACGTTCTGCCGCAACCAGCTCATCAAGCTGGTGCCGGATCTGCTTTTCCTGCAGTAACACGCGTTTTCAGCCGGCGATTCCGCTCCCGCGCGACATCAGAACGTGAAGAGCGTTTCCGGGAACATCTTGGGCGTGATGCCGGCTTGCCGGAGAATGTTGACGTGCGGCCAGAATTCGCCAGCCTCTGCCAGGTCGTGCGTGTCGGAGGCCAGCGCGATCTTCACGCCTTTCTCCACGCACAGGCGGATGAACGCCGCTTCCGGCTGGTACGTGTGGAAATTCACCTCAGCCGCCACGCCGCTGTCGGCGAGCAGGCCGGCAACCGCCGCGAACAGGTGCTCCGGCACCTCCAGCCGGTTTCGCTTGAAGAAGCGAAACGGGTGCGCCAGCACGTCGATGTCGTGCTCGACCAGCCGTTCGACGTCGCGCAAGAAAAGCCGTTCCGCCTCCTGCTGCGTCGTTTGCCCGGGCATGAAACCCTGCACAGCATGCACGGCCCCGATGAAGATATCCCAGTCATGTTCGGCGTCTTCCGGCGCGAGCAACAGGCGGCCGTCATCAAAAAGATCCAATTCCAGACCGATCTTGACGAAGGGCGAACGAAGCTTCTCGGCGAACTGCTGGTAGGCGGCCATGCGCCCTCGGCCCGGCGTCTCCCAGACCGCCTTCACCATCGCGGGATCGGACTGCCAGCGGAAATTCATGGCGCGCGCTTTGTCGAAATAGAGTTGAAAGGCGTGCTCGGTGATGCAGAGGGTCGAAACGCCCAGCGCCTGCGACAGGGCGACGCACGGCGCGGTGTCGACGGTCGTGCCGCAATAGGCATGCTCGGTATGGCAATGCACGTCGATGAGGTTCGGTGCCTGCAAGCCGAGGCACAGCTCTTCGATCTCGACGCGTGAATCGACCAGGCGGATGAGGCTGAAACGGAAGGGCTGCTCGCACAATGCGGGAACCGTGTGGTACAGAATGCGCTCGTGGATGCGCGCCTTCTGGCCTTTGTGAAAATGCCCGCTGAGCGAAAGGATGACGCCGGACTTTTGGTACGCGTCGATGATCTCCGCCGCGTTGGTCGGCCGATACGGATAATGCGAGTCGATCGCCGGGTAGATGGGCGGGTGCTGCACCGCGATCAGCGGCAGTTCCGGATTCTCTTCGGCGCATTTCTTCAAGAGTGCAAGATCTTCGGCCGCGCGGACGCATTCGTGGTTTTCACTATATGTGTCGTTGAACAACACAAAGCCGTAGCCGCCGATCTTGTGAAGGCCCGGCGTGCTTCCGAAAAGCGCGTTGAACGCCGCGGGGTCGCCGTCATGGTTGCCCGGCACAACCAGGCAGGGAATGCCGCTACGCGTGAGTTCGCCATGCAGCGACACAAAATCCAGCGCGGCGTTGCGGTCGGCACCGTCTTCCACGAGGTCGCCGAGAACCAGCGTCGCGTCCGGCGTGATTCCCATGTGGCGGAGACGCAGGAAAACTTTCTTCAACAAGGTTTGTGCCAGCTCTCCGCGCATCTGCTGCGCCTGCGCGGTCTGGCGCGCCAGCCCCATGTGATGCAGATCTGAAACGGCCAGAAGGGTTAAACAATTCTCACTCATGCGTCCATGCAACTTTCATCACTAAACACTCATCCAAACAAAAACCACCGGTCCTGAAAAAGTTGCCCTAGCGTACGGGAACTTGTCGGACCGGTCAACTGCAAACAGCCGAAAAAGGCATGTCCGGATACGGCTGTTTTTTTTCTTTTTTTCTTGCCTCCGTGATGAACTTACAGCTTCCTCTCGGAGGTCCTGTTTGTGTATTCTCTCCCCATGCGAATTTTTCTAGCGCTTCCTTTGCCGGATGATGTCAAAGCGTCCTTGTGCGACGCGGTCGGCAGGCTGAAGCCCATGGCGTCCGAGGTCACGTGGCACACGCGTGAGCAGTTGCATATCACGCTGATTTATCTAGGCGAGGTGGCCCCTTCGATCCTGCCGCATGTGACGGCGGCGGTTGACCGCGTGTGTGCGGCGCTTCCTCCGTTTGCGTGCCGCGCGTATGGCTGGGGGTTCTTCGGCACCAAGCGTATGCCGAACACGCTGTGGGCCGGCGTCGCCCCTTCGCGCCAGCTTGAAGCGCTGCACGAGCGGTTGTGGCTTGAGCTGAAAAAATTCGGCTTTAAAGACGAGGGGCCGGATTTCAGGCCGCACATCACGCTGGGCCGCTGCCGCAACGCAGCCAAGAACCGCGCGCTGGTCGAGGCGATGGCGGCCGACGAGCAGGACAATTTCGGCGGCTGGACAGTCAAGAGCGTGGCGCTTTACGAAAGCCGGCTGACGCCGCGCGGCGCGCTTTACCGCAAGCTGAGCCTGTCGCCCCTGCTGGGATAAGTGCGCCTTACTGGACAGGCGGCGGAGGCGGCGGCACTGCAGTGCCCGCGATCGGTGCGCGGGGCGCCGGCTCCTGCCGGTGCGCGGCGGCCGGCAGCAGCGTGAACGCTTTGTTCAGCAGTTCGCGCGCCTTGGCGTCGCGCAGCTTGCGGTTTTCGCTGCCCAAAACCACGACGATGACGCGTCGCCCGTTGCGTTTCGACGTCACGACGATCGACCAGCCGGCCGTGGCCGTGTAGCCGGTCTTGAAGCCGTCGCAGCCTTCGACTTTCTCTTTGAGGAAGGGGTTGTGCGTGCGCATGTCAAAGGGTTTGGGCGTGTTGGCTCGAAGCTGGCGGTACGTGGCGGAGGTGTACGCGAAGACTGCGGGATGTTTACACAATTCGCGCGCGAGCAGGGCCATGTCGCGGGCGGACGACACATCGTGGCGCTGCCCCGCAGAAGGCGGCAGGCCGTGGACCGAAGCAAAGCGCGTGTCCTTCATGCCGATCTGACGGGCGCGCGTGTTCATCAGTTCAATAAAGCTTTCTTTGGTCCCCGCCACATGTTCGGCCAGCGCCACCGCTGCATCGTTCGCGGACTGGATCATCATGGCGTACAGCATGTCCTCCAGCGGAAAAGTCTCCTTAGGGTCGAGATACACCTGCGAGCCCCCGGTTTTGTAAGCTTCGACCGAGACCTTCACCGTGTCGTCGAGCCGCACTTTGCCGGCGTCGATCTGCTCTTGCACCACCAGCAGGGTCATGAGTTTCAACGTGCTGGCCGGATAGCCCGGGGCGTCCGCCTTGTCCTCGAACAGCGTCGCGCCGGTGTCGGCGTCCACAATGATCGCGCCGATGTACGGCGTCTGAGAGATGCAGCCTTTCGGCCGCTGCGCGAACGCGCCGGTTGCGAGACAGAACACGGACACTGAGAAAAGGAACACACGCTTCACAAACAAAATCCCCCGTTGTCAGAACTGGACTGCGCCTGCCGAGCCGGCACCGTTTGCCGACGTTGCAGACAGGGGCATAGTAAAACACGTTCGGGCCGTTTTGAAAAGACCGCGATGCCCTGGTCCTTTGCCCTTCCGTTCTTGTCGCCGCCTGTTCCTGTGAGGTATAGTGTACAAACAAGGAGGGGGTTTATGAGCGGAATCAAAATGTGGGTCGCCGCGGTGTGTGTGTGCGGATGTGCCATCGGGGTTGCAGCGGTTCCGGCTCCGGAGTGCGACGCGTCGGGAATCTGCACGACCGGCCGCGTTGAGGCCGCGGCCGCTGGCGGCAAACAGATGTGGGCGCGCAGTTGCGTGTTCACGGACGCGCCGACGCTGGAGGTGGCGAAGTGGCTTTCGGCCAAGCCGGAGACCGAGGGCAAGTTCGTGGTCATCGAGTTCTGGCGCACCTGGTGCGGGGCCTGCAAGCGGATGACGCCGCTGATGAACGGCTTGCAAAAAAAATTTGGCGACGAGCTGGTGGTGATCGGGATCACCGGCGAGACCGAAGAGCAGGTCAAGGCGTACACGGGCCCCAAGAAAGAGTACGCGCTGGCGCTGGACCGGCCGCTGCCCGCTGCCCAGAACGGGAAGCAAAGGGGCGCCGACAAGCCGGCTGCACAGGAGGGCGCGGCCGCAGGCCCCGATCTGGCGGAGCTTTCGGCCCATGCACATCCTGACCAAGGGGCTTACGAAGCCCTGTTCGGGGTGTGGGGATGGCCGCATGTCATTATCCTTGAGCCGCAGTATCGCACGATCATCTGGGAAGGGTTCCCCGGGCTCAAAGGCTATGAACTGACCGAGGCGAAAGTCGCCAAGATTCTGGCTATCGGACGCGGTAAGGAGAAGGGCGCTGCTGCGAAGAAGTGAAAACGGAGGTCAGCGGCGCTCGGGTTCCGGCCGTATTCGGTTAGCCACGGGGGAGTGGCATACTGATTCGAAGGGAAGAGGAAGCGACGGGGCGGCTGGCACCGTTGGTGTCCCGGCTTTAGCCGGCTGGGGCGAACCGGGCCGACTGAAGTCGGTACACCAGCCTGTGCCGCATCAGTTCCGCTTTCCCTCGCGCTTCGTCTGCCCCCCCGTGGCTAACCGAATACGTTCCGGCCACTGTTTTTCTTTGCGTTTCCCCTGCTTTCCTGCTTGCAAATCAGGGGGCGTCTGGTATCATCTCTCCGTTTTTCAAATGGCGAAAATAGCTCAGTTGGTTAGAGCAGCAGATTGTGGTTCTGCGGGTCGCGGGTTCGAGTCCCGTTTTTCGCCCCATCCAATTTACCGATAAAGTCTAGGCTTTATCGGTTTTTTTGTATCTTACGGTGTCAATACGGTGTTGCAACGGCGGCGGGTTTTGCTATCGCGATGTGTGGTTGCTTCTGGCGATTAAGGAGGAGGGCATGTCGATTTACAAGCGAAAGAAGTCGCGGTTCTGGTGGTACTCGATTTCGAGGGGGCGCGGCAAGGGTGACGACGATCAAAGGTGAACCGCGTACGAACAAGATAGGGTGAAATGATATCCGTCCATCTGTCTATTGCTTTTGCGGCACTATTATGGTATTATCGGGCCACACACAAGGAGGTTTGGCGATGCCGCAAATCATACCCATCAGAGACTTGAAGAATACGGCTGAGATTTCACAAAGATGCCGACTGGCGGATGCTCCGATTTTCATCACGAAAAACGGCTATGGCGACATGGTTATCATGAGCATGAAACGTTATGAGGAAAGTCTGGCGAAACTCGACATCTACGCAAAACTGGAGGAAGCTGAGCAGCAGATATCAGCAGGAAAGACGGTTACGGCAGAAACATCCATAAAGCGCCTTCGGGCGAAGCACCATGTATGAGCTAATCATAACGGGCTTTGCCGAGCAGGACTTGGACGGCATTGTGGAATACATCGCTGTTAAACTGGCGAATCCGCCAGCAGCCGGGACGTTTTTGGACAACGTCGAAGCCTGTTATGGAAGTCTCCGTCGCACACCACGAATGTTTTGTGAATGCGAAGACACGTATCTAAAGAGAAAAGGATACCGCAAAGCGCTGATTAACAATTACCTGCTGATTTTCCGGCTTGACGGGAAAGCCCGCAGGGTCTATGTCCTTCGTTTCTTCTACGCAGGGCAAGACTACGTTAAACAACTCTGAAACGACTTCCGAACCAAGCGGTGGAGGCGACGGGATACAGCCGCCTCACCGCTGACGTTCGGGAATCCTATTGTGAACACCTCACCGCCTAATTTAGTGCCAGTGCTTGAAAAAATCTGAAGGGCAGAAAAAACCTTCTGTTTTGAGCAATGCGACGTCCAGCTTATCATTAACGCTGACAACATTCGCTACGTAATTGGATGCCATCCGTTGTATGGTGACACGATGCTTTTGGGAAATGACATGAGCGGCTGTAAGGAGGTAACCATTTGTGGTTATAAAAAAACCGGTGCCTACTGTAGGCGCATCGTAAAGAGCCGTGCTGAATAGTAGTATTTTCAGGGTTTTTGTTGGTTGTTTGAGGTAAAACCGGGTTCGAGTCCCGTTTTTCGCCCCATCTTTTACCCAACAAAACCCCGGTTTTATTGGGTTTTTTCATGGCCAGAATCGGCGGACAGCCCGTGGCCAAGATGCGCGGGCCTTCATTCCCGCCGCTTAGGATCTACCTGTATCAAGTCTTTCAAGTCATTAAATTTTTTTTCACCAATGCCAGAAACCGTTGTGAGGTCATGTTTATCCCTGAAGGGCCTGGCGGCGATGATCCGGTCAGCCATTTTTTCGCCGATGCCCGGTAAACGGATAAGGTCCTCTTTCGACGCTGAGTTGATGTCGAGCAAACGGGTTCGAGTATCATCCCCTTTCGAGTTCTGTGTTTTGCTGTCGGGGTATGGCTTTGTCGTTCCGGGCGTTGAGGGTTGCAGGGGCTTTTTGGCCTCGGTTCTCAAGGGTTCCTTGGATTGGCTTTCTTTGATCGCGGCGCTCTGGTCTTTGAGGCGTTTCAGCAAGGCGACTGCATTGTCACATTCCAGCGAAACGCTATTAGCCTCGTTGGTTTGGCCGGTCTTGTCCATTTCTTTCTTGAGTTTGGTCAGCGCCTCCCAGTATTTAGCCGTCAGATTGCCTAGTTTTTCTGCACACGCCAGTTCGTGTTGTAACGATTTTTGGACGTAGGCCGACTGCGCGGCGTTGATCGGAGGGATTTGATCGGGGACAGGGACCGGAGGAAGGGTTTTCGTTTTGTTGAAACGATCAAGTTCTGCGATCGCAGCGCTAGATTGTTTCAGGTCTTTTCGCTCTATTGCCAAATTTTTCAAGATCTCCAAGGCCCCGGCATAGTGAGTCTGCTCCTGATTAATGGCCTTGGAATAAGCGTTCTCAATATCGGCACGGTTTCGTTCATAGATTGTTTTTAGCTCCCTTAGCTCTTGAGGATGAGCCAACAAGGCGTACAGCGAGGATGCGATCCAAGCGTACATGATCTTCGTTCCTGTCGTCATAAGTCCCCAAGAAAGCGCATTGAAAATACGTTGTTGAACAGGGGAAGACAGGTTTTCAAAGGGCAGTGAGGGGCTCCCGTGATTTCTGTACCACGGGACCGCTCGACGTCAGGGGTGAAAGCTCAAACGACTTACGAACGTTGTTCCGGCCGCCCGACTTCTCCGGCATAGGCGATGTCAGGCACGGGGCGCTCGCCTTCAACCGCTCCGGCTTCAACGAACAGGGTTTGGTCTTCGCCGGCGCCTTCGAGGAGGTCGAGTTTGCCGGAGAGGCCGAGGCCGAAGAGGCTGGAGTGGCCACACGCTTGTTCCTTGACCTTGACGCGCAGGTAGACCAGGCTGCCGCCGAGGATGAAAGCCTCGCCGCTGAGGCCGGGACAGTCGCTAAAGTCGATGTAGGGCGGAGCGGGTTTCAGTGCCGCGTCTGTGAAGAGCGGCCGGACCGAGGCGAAGGCTTCGGCTGCCGACGGCGCGGGCGAGGCGGGCTTGAGATGCCAGGTCCTGGCGCGCAGCAGGGGCAGCGCGGCGGCCGCGCTGCCGGGCTGCGTGAAGAGCGCGATCTCCAGACATTCCGCGCCTCGGAAGACGGCGAAGCCCGTGGCCTCCCCCGGCAGTGCAGGCAGGGCGGGCTCCGGCATGACGGCGTCGGCCATGAAGACCGGTTTGCGCCGATTGGGCGATTCGCCGTTGGCCTTGACGACATAAAACAACTGGTCCGGCACGAGCCCCGGCGCGAACACGGAGTCGTGCAGGACCCGAACGCGCCCGAGCGTCGTGTCGAGCTCCTCGCCTTTAACAGCGAACACGCACTGGCCCCGTTCGACCTTCACGCGCAACTTGCAGAGGTCGTCGCTCTCTGTGGCGCACGAAATCGCTGCGGTGCCTTGGCGCACGGCTGACGCGATCGGCCGTGCCGCTGCCGGGCGCACCGCGCGCAGCGGCAGGACGGAGAGGTGCCCGAAAGGCAGCAGCGGGCCGCACGCCTCGCAGGCGATCGCGGCGCGGCATTCGGCCAGTTGCGCCGCGCGGCTCCGTTCAGCCGCCTCCGCCTCGCGCCGCATCTGTTCCAGACGGACCTGCTCCGCGGCCGCCGCGCCGTCCGCGACAGTGCCTTTGAGCAGCCGGTACAGGAGTTGTGTCTCGGGCCACAGGCCGCCCGCGTGGAAATGCGCCCGCACCTCAGATCGGAACGCGTCGAGCGCGGTATGTGCGTAGCGGGCCCGGTTCTGCCACAATCCCAGAAGCTGATGATGCCAGACGGCCTCGGCGGTGTCGGCGTGACGGCCCGCCAGATCGGCAGCCTGCTCGGCAGGCCAGACTTCCAGCCGGATCGGCGTGCGGTTGTCCGGATCGTCCGGCCCGGACAGCCGCGTCTCCAAACGCACGACGCCGCGGTCAAGCAGCGGCGCGAGGTAGGCGGCGTCGCAGCGCGGCAGATGCCCAGTTTGGCCGCCGCCCGGCGCGTAGACGGCGATGGCTTCCGTGTCGCTGGGGTTGTCCGGCTGGCGCTCGCAGACCAAGGTGACGCCGGCCGGAGGAACTGCGTCGTAGTGGCGCCGGCCGACGATCCAGGTGGGTATCCAGCCGAGCAGGCCGGAAACCGTAGCGAGCGAAGCTTCGGTGCTGGGAACCGGAAGGGTTTTTTCAGACATGGCGTTCTCCTTTTTTATGACGCTCAGCGTTCGGCGTGGAGGGTGAGGTTTTTCAGGCGGACGGAAATCTCGCGGGCTTCGCGCTCGCTGCGCAACAGCGCGGTGTGGAGCAGGTCGCCGAGGCGACCGTTGGGCGAGAGGATGCGACGGCTCTGGCCGGGTTCCGCGAAGGCGTGGGCGTCGTAGTGGGTCTTGATCGCCGTGCGGAGTTCGGCTTGACGCACGGGCGTGATGAGGTCGAGTTCGAGCAGGCGGTAGTTGAACGTTTCGGCAGAGACGCCGAAGCGGTGTTTGAGGCGGAGCAGGAGGTCGAGGTCCCACTCGTCCGGGCGGATGCCGGTCTGCGCGACGCTGGTCCGGACAGCGCTTTCCGGCATCAGAAAGCAGGCGGCGAAGTGGCGCGCGGATTTGTCGGCGCTGGCGGTACGTCCGAAGGGCGGCTCTTTCAGGAATACGGCGCGGGTGAAGAGCAGAACCCTGCCGAGTTCGTAGGCGAGGCCGAACATCTGCTTTTCAGGGTTGATGCCGGCTTTGATGAAAATGAAGACGTTGCCGTTGGGGGCGTCGTAAAAGGATAGGCTTGACGCGGATGCCAAGGGCATGAAGACAACGCGGAGCCCGTGGTTTTCAAAGAGTTCGAGAGGGTCGAAGACCACGGCGTCGCCGATGCCGAACAGGGCCCGGAACTGCGCGGCTAGACGCGCCATGCCCGCTGAGGCGGTGTTGAAGGCGGTCTGGAGCGGGACTCTTGCCTGACGGGGCACGCGGCAGATGTCTTCCAGCGCGAGATAGTCGCGGACCACGGAGGTGATGGCAGCGGAGTCGGGTGAGGCGATGCTGGTCCGTGCCGCAGGAGAGGTGGGCGCCAGTCCGGAGGGGGCCAGCGAGGTGGCGCAGGGCGCGGGTTGCCGAGAGGGTGCCGTGTCGCTGTCAGGTGGGCGTCCGGGGCGCAGGATGCGGTCGGTGGTGGTGTTCAGGGTGGCGGCTAGGCGGAGCAGCACGTGCGCAGACGGGAAATGTTTCCCTTGTTCGAGGTTGCACAGGGGGCCCTGCCGCATGCCGAGGCGGCGGGCGAGTTCGCCCTGCGAGAGGTGGGCGCGCCGGCGCAGTTCACGGATGGTGCCACCCACGGTCACGGGGTCGGTTGTTTCCGGCGCTGCAGTATCCAAACGGGTTTTCATATTGCTATGAAAACAAGTGCTGAATAGCGTGTCAATAAGAATCATACTGAAATTAAAATAAAATGGGGGCTCACGCGCCGAGACGCGAAACCGGTCGGGACGCTGTGCCGTCGGGAAGACCACATCGGTCGGGAGGCGGGGGCGGGAGGAAGGAGAGGGGAGGAGCGGGAAAGGGAGGGAGGCGTTGTCGAAACCAGAAACCAGAAACCTGAAACCCCCAACCCCCAACCCCCAACCCCCCAACGGTCCGAGAAACGGGGATGCGCCTTCTTGACATTCAGAGGCGGATTGGATACAGTCATACCTCATTTCTTGCGTATAATAGGTGAAGTCTATCTAGAACCGGTGGGTGTCCGCCGACGACGGCGCACGAACGAGGAACCAAGACCCGATGGCAGCGACGAAAGCAAAAGCGAAAAAACCTGCGGCAGCCAAGGCCGCCCCTGCAAAAAAGGCCGATAAAAAGGCGACGCCCGCCCCCGCGAAAGCCAAAAAGAAAAAGTCGGTCCACGCCGCGTCGGAACAGGTGGAGCCTGCGGAGGAGCACGAGGCCGGCGTCGGGACTGCGGCAGAGACGGTCGAACCCGCTGTCGCCGAACTGGATTTCGATGCCGATGACCTGGCGCTCAACGTGGATGTCGATATCGACGTGGGGCTTCACGCGGCGGATGTCCTCGACGATCTGGACCGCGACCTCGACGAGGGGGATGACTTTGACGAGGGCGGCGACGAGCCGGACGCGGAGGTCGGGGTCGATTTCGACGTGATCGAAGGCGCCGATTTCAGTGTGGGGTTCGAGTCGGAACTCGCGCTGGACGCGGATCGCCTCGAGGCCAAGGCCAAGCGCGAGGAGCGTAGCGAGCGGATCAAGACGCTGATCAAGCGCGCCGAGGCGCAGGGCGGCTATCTCACCTACGACGACATCAACGAGGTGCTGCCGAACGCGGTGATCAAGGATACCGATATCGAGTCGTATCTGGCGATTCTCCGCGGCATGGACATCGAAATCATCGACGCGTCGGATGTCGAGCGTTTCCGCAGTGAACACGATCAGGAAGAGCAGCGCGGCCGCGGCAGCCGCATGGATTTCTTTGACGACCCGATCCGCATGTACCTGCATCAGATGGGTCAGGTCCCGCTGCTGACGCGCGAGCAGGAGGTCGAGATCTGCAAGCGCATCGAACTGGCCGAGAGTAAAGAGCGCGAGATGTTCAACCAGTTCGCCTTTACGCCGCGCCTTTACCTGGAGCTGATCGACCGCCTCGAAACCGGCACTGAGCGCTTTGACCGGGTCGTGACCGATAAGTTTGCGGACAGCCGCGATGCCTACATGGAGGGCGTCGGCAAGATCAAGAAGAACCTGTTGTCCGTGCAGGCCAAAATCCTCAAGGCCTACGAACAGGTGGCCGCGTGCGGCGATGATGCCGGCAAGCGTAAGCGTGCCATGAAGGGCCTGGAAAAGGCGCGGCACGATCTGGTGACGGCCTTTCACACCCTGAATTTTAAGCAGAAGATTCTCGAGAGCCTGTGCACCGAGGCGGACGAGAAGATCTACCGTCCGTACAAGCACCTGCTGAGCGAGCAGGGCAAGCTGGTCAAGCAGCGCCAGACCAAAAAGCGCGACCAGGCGCTGCAAGACATCGCGGTGCGCTGCGCGGGCATCGAGCAGGATTTCGGCATGGCCCCCGAGGAGTTCCTTGCCAAGTTCGAGGATCTGCGCGATGTCCTGCGTTCGGGCCAGAAGGCCAGGACCGAGATGGTCGAGGCCAATCTGCGCCTGGTGATCAGTATCGTCAAGAAGTACATGAACCGCGGGCTTTCATTCCTGGACCTGATCCAGGAGGGCAATACCGGCCTGATGAAAGCCGTGGAAAAGTTTGAGTATCGCCGTGGCTACAAGTTCAGCACGTACGCCACGTGGTGGATCCGGCAGGCTGCGACCCGGGCAATCGCTGACCAGGCCCGCACCATCCGCATCCCGGTTCACATGATCGAAACGATCAACAAGCTGCTTCGCGTTCAGAAAAAGCTTGTTCAGGAGCTGGGGCGCGAACCGACGCCGGAAGAAGCCGCCGAGGAGATGGACATTCCCGTTGAACGCGTGCGCGCCGTATACCGCATGGCCCAGCAGCCGATATCGCTGCAAAGCCCGGTGGGGGACGGCGACGACGCGCACTTCGGCGACTTCATCGAGGACAAATCCGCAGAGAATCCTTCAGAGATGACGGCTTACAGCATGCTGAAGGAGCGCCTGCAGGAGGTGCTGACAACCCTGACCGACCGTGAGCGCCAAGTGCTGGATTACCGATTCGGGTTGACCGACGGGTATTCACGCACGCTGGAGGAGGTCGGCAAGCAGTTCAATGTGACGCGCGAACGCATCCGCCAGATCGAAGCCAAGGCGTTGCGCAAACTGCGTCACCCCACACGGCTGCGCAAGCTGGAGGGTTTTCTGGAGACGCGCTGACGCGGGTCCGGCGCCGTCGCTTGCGATGGGGCGCCGGCCGCAAGCCTTGTCACCGATTGGGTGTGTGGTCAAGGATTCAGTGCGGCCTCTCCGGCAGAGCCGTGTGTAACCGTCAATCAAGTGAATCAAGGAGGTTCCTTTTGGCACAGTGTGTGATGTCGAGCCCGGCGTTGATAGGCGTCGGAGCGGGTGTGGTCGGATTCATCGCCGGTTTCATTGTGGCGAAATTCTGCGGGGGCGGTTCAAGCTGCTACGCAGGCGGCGATGGCGACTGTGTGGAGATTTATGTCGGCAATCTCAGCTACGACATGAGCGAAGCGCAGATGCGCAAAGAGTTCGAGAAATTCGGCGCGGTGAAGTCCGCGCGCATCATCTCG
>MWEJ01000027.1 GCA_002071025.1 Verrucomicrobia bacterium ADurb.Bin070
GCCGCACCGTAGTACCGAAGCCGGATCTCCCGAGGTTCGGGCAGATGCGCCAGCACCAGCGCCAGGAACTCGAGCGGGTCATAGACGACCGTCCCGCGCCCGGGCGCCCCCTCGTTCTTTCCGTGGTAGATCACATTGGAAGCGCCGGGGGCGTACTCCATGCGCCCGAGTGACAGCACCGGCTTGGAGAGATAGCTCAGCGAGGGGTTTCTGGGCACCCTGCGCGAGGTGCATGTCACGGGGTTCAGCGGCGACCTGGCCGAGACGCACCGCCCGCTCCACTGGAGGCAGATCGCCAAGTATTCCGGGTTCAATATGCTGAATCTGGGCATTTTGTATGAAACGCTCCTGCGGTGGGTACCTGCGGCCACCAGCGTCTTCGCCCAGGCATCCAAACTGATCTCCCGGCGCATCGACCCGGAAACCAACCACAAGGTGAAGGTCGGGACCGCCGACAGCGTGCAGGTGCTCACCGAGCACAAGGGGGGCGCGGTGGGAACGTTCCGGCTCAGCGGGGTGCTCTGGCACGGTCACAAGACCGAGATCGCCCCGTATGGCCGCCGAGGAACGCTGATCTACGACCTCGCGAGCGACGAGCTGCGGGGTGGCAGAGCCCGCGAGGACCTCCAGCCGATGCCGATTCCCGAAGCCTACCGGGGCGGCTGGCGCGTGGAGGAGGATTTCGTGGCGGCGATCCGCGAGGGCCGCCACGTAATGCGGACGGACTTCCTTACCGGCGTGCTCTACATGCACTTCACCGAGGCCGTCGCGCGAAGCTCAAGGCACCAGGAGCCGGTGGCGCTGCCGCTTTCGGAGTTCTCGAATCCGAGCCTGTGAACTGGGAAGACCGCCCTGCCCCTCTCAAAGAGCCGCTGCGGTACGATCACGGGCGATGCCCGGAGCGGGCATCCGCGTCAGGGTTGGCGGAGCCAGGGAAGGCGAATGTGACTCGCGCCTCACCTACTTGTCAGGTCATGGGGTTCAGCAGATACGGATCACGAGTCCCATGTTGCGTTCGTTGGCGGTCTCGATGAATGCCTTCAGGGAACTGAAGCATTCCAGGCACCAGCCTAAGGTATCGTCAACGGCTGGGTCGCGATCCCAGATTTCCGGGTAAATACCCAGGCGCATCATTTCCGAGGGGTTGAACCGCCCTCTCAGGAAGGCGTCATCGATTGGGCGAAGCGCCTCGCGGATCGCGCTCACCTCCGCTGCCGTGAAGGCTCTCGCCGGGCCGTAGCCGACATCGACGTCGCCGATGGGCGTTCCACCGCTGACCAGAAAATTCAAGGGTTCTTCACCCTCACACTCCGTCTGAGTCAGCAGGTAGTGAATGCCGTGCCAGGCTTTACCGAGCTCTGTATCGACAACCTCGCCGTCTCGCAGTGCGAGTTCCTCGCGTTGCGGTGTCGTTACGCTCTGCCTACCAAAGAGCCTCGCAAGAAACCCCGTGGGCTTTTTCGTCCGCGCGTTCTCATAGGCTTCGGGATCATCGGGCGCCACGACCTTCCATATCAGAGGAGGATCGGCGCTAACTCTCCGGATGTTTTCATCGCTGAGAGTATATAACTCGAGATACATTCCCACGAGGGACCTCCTCCCTGGAACGCCCGATCAGGGCTGACCGGCCGGGTTCCGAGTGCGGGACGATTACTCCTCCACCTTCGCGTGCTGGATGTTGTGCTTTTGGAGCCAGGCGAGCAGGGTTTCTTGCTCCTCGGTGAGTTCGAGTTCGGTCTCGTGGTCGGTGTCGAGCGGCGAGACGAGGTAGAGGATGCCCTCGTCGAGCCATTTGGCGACGTCGGCCGCCGCGAAGAAGTATTACCCATAGGAAATGCCGTTCGCGTTTTCATTATCCACTATCGTAATCGCGACCCTCGCCGCGGTCAATCAACAGTCGCGCGAACTCTTGAGGCGCTCCACGCGAGCCCGCACAGGCTCCGCGCGGGGTGTGTGCGGGCTCGCGCGGAAATCCGGGCTGCCTGAACCCTCCGAAACGGCCTCTGGCCGGTGTTTTCGCCCAGGCGCCGCCGCTGGTCCAGCCACGACAGAACTTCGATCGCGCCGGCCGCCTGCGCCGCGTCAAGGCCGTGGGGCGTACACCCGCACTCGATCGACGTACAGATACGAGGGGCTCGCCGCCTCGTCGATGGGCCAGCCGTGGCCCATGGCCAGGTTACGAGCAGGTAAAGCCCAAAACAGGATTTGGGAGAAGGCCGCGAGGCAAGCTGAAGATAGGAATTCTCCCAGCCCGCCGGGAGTTTTTTCCGCGTGAAGATGTCCTGGCGGCGAGGGTGCGTAGCGCGGGGCTGCTGTCCAGGACAAAGGTCCCTGGATAGAACTGCTTACGCCCAGCTCTCGCGGCCGCCAAGAAAGCCCCGAAGGCCGGCTAGCGCCCGCGCCGCGCACCCTCCGGCGTTATTGCTCCGCCGCCGCGAAGCAGTCATCTTCGGCGATGTCCGGCACCCCGATGACCAGAACTCGCATCTTGCCGCGGGCGCCGCGCACGACACCGGGAGGAATGTGGACCAGAGCGCCCTTGGAAACCGGCTCTTCCACGCCGTCCAGGATGACCGACCCGCCGCCTTCAAGCACGTAGTAGAGCTCCGTGGCGCGTTTGTGATAGTGAAGCTTGCTTCCCTCGATGTCCACGGTGTGGGCCCACGCCGCGGGGGAGAGCGCCGCGTCTTCGCGGCTGATGAGGCGGTCCCGCCAGCCGCACGCGCTGCGCTCCCGCGGGGTCTGCCCCTCGCGCCTAACCAACAGCGGCCCGTAGGGCGTCACGCGTGTCGTGAAAGGATTCATAAACGCTTCCTTCGCAGAAAATGGGGAACCAATCCGGCCCGGGGAGCGGCGGCTCACAGCACCCGCACGTCGCCGGCGGCGAGCAGCAACGCACCGCAGATGACCACATCTTCGCCGAGCGCCGCCGGAACCACCCGATAGGCGCCGCGAAACGCGCCGATCACCCGCGCCTCGAGCGCCGCGGCGAGGGGCGTGAAGAGCACATCCCCGGCGAGCGAGAGCCCGCCGCCCACCGCGATGACCTCCGGGCAAAGGAGCGTCGCGACGTTGGCAAGCGCAATGCCCACCGCCTCGGCTTCCTCCCGAAAAGCCGCCAGGACAAACGTGTCCCCGCGCCGCGCGGCCTCCGCGGCGCGCGCGCCGTCGATCGCCTCGCGATCGCCGCCGCAGAGCTCGGACAACGGCGCGCCCGGCGCCATGGGATAGCGTTCGCGGAGCCGCCGCTCGAAGGCCCACGCCGACGCGACGCGTTCAAGGGCTTCATCCCCGCCGCCCGCGAAGGGCACGCGCGTGTGCCCGATCTCGCCCGCCCCGAACCCCTGGCCGTTGAAAAGCGCGCCGCCCAGGACGATACATCCTCCGATACCGCTGCCGATGTTCGCGTACACCATGCAGCGCGTGCCGCGGCCCGCGCCGAGGCGGTATTCGGCCCAGCCCGCCAGGTTGCTGTCATTCTCAACGTGCGCGGGCAGCCCGAGACGCTCCGCAAGCCAATCGCGCAGCGGGAAATCGTCCCACCCGGAGACCTGGTGGCTGGTGATCGTGCGCCCCGCGGCCGAATGCACCGGCCCACCGAAACCGGCGCCGACGGCGCGGGTGTCGAAGCGCCGGCAGAGCGCGGGCGCCCGCCGAGCGATCTCGTCGCGGATGCCGTCGGCCCCGCGCCCCAGGTCGACGGTGAAACGCTCCCGCGCAACGATGGCCCCTCCGGCGGTCCCGACGCAAAGCTGAATCTTGGTCCCGCCGATCTCGATTCCCAGGAGCAAGGGTTCCGACATGGCGCCTCCTTCTGAGCCGGCATTCATCCTAGTCCCGAACGCGCGCCGGCTGTCAAGGGCGGGCGCTTATTCTCGGAAGCTCGAAGCGCGCGCGGTTCACGACAGAAGAGCTTGTTTGCCCGCCGATACATCCAATGCCATGCAGACAGCTACGCCAGCCGAATTGCAGCCGGGCCGGATTGTCGGCGGCTACGTCATCGAGGCGGTCATCGCCTCGGGCGGCATGGGCACGGTGTACCGGGCACGCGCGGCCGCGCTCGACAAGGTCGTGGCCCTCAAGGTGCTGCACCCCAGCTTCGTGCCGGAGGAGGATCACCTCCGGCGCTTCCTCCGGGAGGCGCGGGTCGCCGTGAACCTCGACCACCCCGCGGTGGTCAAGGTCTTGGACGCCGGCAACGACGGCGACCTGTACTTCATGGCGATGGAATTCGTCGACGGCAAGGATCTCAAATCCCTCGTCGGCGCCAACGGCCCCCTCTCGCCCCGCAAGGCTCTCAGGATCGCGCGCGGGATCGCGGAGGTCCTGGCTTACGCTCACGACAAGGGCTTGATCCACCGCGATGTGAAGCCCGCCAATATCCTCATCACCTCGAAGAACGAGATCAAGCTGGCCGACTTCGGGCTGGCGCGTCTATGCCGGGATGACCACCAGGTCACCATGACGGGCGCGATTCTCGGCACACCCGCCTTCATGCCCCCCGAGCAGTGCCGCGGCGATGCGCTGGACGGACGGGCCGACCTGTACAGCCTGGGCGCGACGCTGTACTTCCTCCTGAGCGGCAAACTACCCTTCACCGGCGACAATCCATCGGTGCTAATTCACCGCGTGGTCAACGAGCCGCCGCCGCCGCTCCGGGCGGCGGTCACGGACATCCCGGACGACGTGGCCTGGCTTGTCCAGCGTCTCATGGCGAAGCTCCCCAGCGCGCGCTTCGCCGACGGTTACGAGGTCATAGCCGCGATCGACGATATCCTGTCGGGCCGGAGCGCTCGGAGCGCTTCCCCGCCGGGCGAAGCCGCAAGCGCCGGGCGGCCCCGGGTTCCTTGGGTCGTGATCGGGCTCCTGGCAGCCACGGCCGCGGTCCTCGCCTTGAGCCTGTTCGTCACCCTCGAGGCCAACGGCGAGGCCGCCGCAGCAGCCGTGCATTTCCACCCGGTTCTCCCTCCGAGCGGCGTCGCGCAGAAAGCTCCCGTCGCGAAAACGAAGGCGGCGCTCCCGGCCCATTCGGACGAATCGCCCTCCTTCGACGCCAAGTTCGAGGCACTCCAGAAGGATGCGGCCGAGTTCATCAGACTCCTTGGGACCGGCGCGTGGAACCAAATCGACGGATACCTCGACACCGACTTCGACGTCGCGGTCGATTGCCGGCGCGAAGCCAAGGAGGTTGCGCGCGCCATCGTCGCGCAAGGCCTGACAGCGGTCAAGTGGCATACGCAGCCAGCAACCGGCGCCAAGGCCTGGACCGTCGTGGTGTTCAGCCGCCCCGGGGCCGCCGAGTCGCTCACGTACACGCTCAACTGGACCCGCGCGCGAGGGGCCTGGTACGTGGATCGCATCGACAAAGGCGGGCCGCGATAGCCTTCGCCCCATGCCCGGCCGCCCGCGGGAACGGGACGGCGCGGCCTCACCCGGGCTGCGACGCCCGCGCGCCTGCGCTGCAGACGCCGGCCGCGCCGCGGGGTATCCTGGTCGGCATCGGGAACCACCGAGACCGGCCGGCCGCGAAACCGCAGGAGAACCCGCATGACGCTCCTTGGCACCGAAGTCGCGAACCGCATCGAAGGCAACATCAAGCAGGTCATTGTGGGCAAGGACGAGATCGTGCGCCTCGCCGTCGTCGCCCACCGGCTCCTCATGCGCCCCCAGGCCTCCCTGAGCGGCATCGGTCCCGACAAGGTCGTCGCGGCGGCTCTGCGCGCCGTCGAGATCCCGCTCGGGTAACGGGGCGGCCCGTGACCTCGCCGGCCTTCGCGCTGCTCGCCCTTAAACGCATTCACTTCAAAAGTGATTGACAAGTTGGGCCGAATATGTAAAACGTCATGGTAGTTTCTATAAAGCCAGGTTCTGGCAAAAACAAACGGTTCGCAGGAAGGTGCCATGATTGAACTCGACATCCCGGAATTGATCAAAGAGCTCCGCGAACGACTCGGCCTGACACAGGAGCAGTTCGCGCAGAAAGTGGGGGTCACCTTCAGTTCTGTGAACCACTGGGAAAACGGCAAGCGGAAACCACAACCTTTTCTCGTCCGGCGTCTGATCGAGCTGAAGAGCGATTTGGACGCTTTGCAAAAGAGATCGCCAGGGGGAAAGCTGTCCAAATGAGTCAGAAACATCCTCTCCGGGAGGGCCAGATCGTCACTGGTTCGCTCTTCAGCGAGCCAATGCGGATTGAGACGGTGTGTTCCGGCGGTCCCGCAACATGGGTTGCCGGGATGGTCGGCCTGCAAACCGAGCGCTTCCGCAAGGTCACGTTGACTGTCGCGGACATCGAAAAGCTCACCATTCTCGACGCTGCCTTCAGCTACGGCGGTGACGGGCAACTGCTGCGTCTCGGCATCCAGGCCTACTCGCTTGGCATCGCCTACGAATTTGACCCCTTCTTTGGCTTGTCAATCTCCCGTGTGGATCCGCTGCCCCACCAATTGGAGGCCATCTACGACTATCTCCTGAAGCTCGCGCGTGTGCGGTTCCTTCTCGCTGACGATGCCGGCGCGGGTAAAACGATCATGGCTGGTCTCCTGATTCGGGAGTTGGAGCTTCGGGGCTTGGCGGAACGTATTCTCATCGTGTGCCCGGCGAACCTCGCCTTCCAGTGGCAGCGCGAACTGAAGGAAAAGTTCGAGACGAAATTCGAGGTGATGAAGGGGACGGACATCCGCGAGCAGTTCGGCTTCAACCAGTGGCAGGAAAAGAAGCGAGTTATCACGTCTCTCGATCTCGCCAAGCGGCAGGATATTCTGCCGGGTCTGCGGCAGGTCCATTGGGATCTTGTCATCGTCGACGAGGCCCATCGCATGTCGGCGGCAGACGAGACTCACAAGAGCCTCCGGTACAAACTCGGCGAACTCCTCCGCGATACCACCGACCACCTGCTTCTCCTGACTGCCACACCGCACAAAGGCGACCCGGTGAACTTCAGCCTCTTTCTGCAACTCCTGGATGCCGACGCCTACGCCGACGTAAAATCCATCCGCCATGCAATGGACCGCCGCCGCGCGCCTTTTTATCTGCGCCGTACCAAGGAAGCCATGGTTTATTTCCCCGAGCGGCGGCCGGATGGAACCTGGACGGCCGAAAAAATATTCACCAGGCGCATTCCCCACACCGTGGATTTCCTCTTGGATGGACCGGAATTCAAGCTCTACCTAGAAGTCACGCGCTTTGTGAAGCAACAAAGCGCCAGGGCGGCGGTCCAGGGCGACGATCCGCGCGCCCGTGCTGTCGGTTTCCTGATGTCGCTCTACCAGCGCAGGCTTGCTTCCAGCACTTACGCCATGCGCCACAGTCTCGAAAACCGCATCCGCCGCCTTGAGGAGGGACTGAAACGCGCACAAGAACTTGCCCGACAGGCACCGCCTGACCTGCCGTCACCCGATGAAGTTGAGGAGATGGAGGAAAACGAACGTGAGCGCCTGGAAGAGCTGATTGAAGCCATCACTCTTGCGGGTAACGCCGACCAGGTACGCGAGGAAATCGGGGAACTCCGCGAACTCGCCGTCCAAGCCCGGGCCATAGAGGACGGCGGGATCGAATCGAAGCTTTTCCGGCTCAAAGAACTCCTCCAAAAAGAGGGTTTCTTCGACCGCCCCGATCAGCGATTGCTCATCTTCACGGAGTTCAAGGACACATTGGACTACCTGGTGGCAAAACTAAGCGACTGGGGTTTCACGGTGGGCTACATTCACGGCGGCATGAAACCGGGATCCAGGGATGAAATCGGCACACGACTCTATGCGGAGCAGCAGTTTCGGGAAGGGATAATCCAGGTGCTCGTGGCCACCGAAGCGGCGGGGGAAGGGATCAATCTCCAGGTTTGCAACATCCTTTTTAATTACGATATTCCCTGGAATCCTAACCGCCTCGAGCAGCGCATGGGCCGGATTCACCGTTACGGCCAGCGCAAAGACTGTCTGATTTTCAACTTCGTGGCAACCAACAGCATCGAAGGGCGGGTGCTCCAGCGGCTGTTGGAGAAACTGCAGGAAATCCGCGATGCTCTTGACGACGACGCGGTCTTCAACGTGGTTGGAGAAGTTTTGCCTTCCGCTCATGTCGAGCGTGTTTTACGCGACTACTACGCAGGCAAGCTTGGCGACGCCGACCTTGAAGACCGGCTCTTGAGAAACGTGGATGAGCGCCAGTTCCGCGCCATCTGCCGGAACGCGCTGGAAGGTCTGGCCGCCAAAAAACTCAACCTCGCCATGCTGGTCGAGCGCCGCGCCCAGGCGCAGGAGCGCCGCGTCGTGCCGGAGACCATCGCACGCTTCATTCGCCAGGGCGCCGAATACGCGCGCCTTGAGCTCAAGGCAGTCTCCTCCCTGCCGCATACGTTTGACCCTGGCCGGACCCCGGCCGCGCTTCACCGCTACGAGCGCGAGCCGGAATGGCGACTTCCTGCGCTGGCTGCCAAGTACCCACGATGCTCCACTGACCGCGAGGTGGCGGAGAAGAACACGCTGGAATGGGTCACGCCGGGACACCCGCTCTTCGAGGCCCTCCGGCGGCACACGTCCTCCCTCGCCATGGACGCCTTCGGCAAGGGGGCAGTTTTTTACTCCATTCAGCACGACCAGCCGGCACGAATTGACTTTTATCGCGCTCGCGTGGTGGATGGCCTTGGGCAGGTCATCCATGAACGGCTCTTTGCCGTGGAGGTGGCCGAAGGGAAGGACACTGCCCTGCGGGAGCCTGGGATTCTGGGCAACTTCACGCCTGCCGATTCTCCTGAAGCTCTGCCGCCTGCTGCCCTTTTGCCGGAGGCGACGTCATGGCTTCACACAACCGCCTTCCAGCCGTTCCTGGAGGAGACCCGCAAGGACCGGCTGTCCGAGGTCGAACGCATTGCCTCGCATGTGGAACTTTCTCTGACGGAACTGCTTCAGAAGGCCGACGAGGAAATCGGTAAGGCCGCCTCCGATGTGGACAAGAAACTTCCCGGTGCGGAAGGACGTCTGGCCATGGCGGAAGCCCGACATTCCGAGCTTCTCGCCCGCCGTGACCGGCGCAGGCAGGAGATGGAGCGGCAGCGTTCCCTATCCCTGCAAGCCGTGGAGCGTATCACGAGTGTCCTCGTCCTACCGCACCCCGAGCGCGAGACGCCGGAAGTGCGGCGACTCCAGCCGAGCCTCGAAATAGAGGCCACCGCCATGCAGGTGGTGATGGAGCACGAGAAAGCCCAGGGACGCCAAGTCTATGACGTCCACGAGAAGAACCTCGGCTACGATATCACCAGCCTGGACTTGAGCTCCGGCGAACTGCGCCTCATCGAGGTCAAGGGCTTGGGCGACGCCACGGGGACGATTCTCTTGACGCCCAACGAGCGCCGAGTCGCCGAGGACCGGCGTGACTGCTACTGGCTCTACGTGGTTACCAATTGCAGCCGGAAGCCCCTGCTTCAAGAGCCCATCCGCGATCCCGCACGCTTCCCCTGGCACGAGGTCAAGAAGGTCCAGCACTACTGGCTGGAAGTGAACGCCATGACCCGGCCGATGCGGGTGCAGGAGGATTTACCTCCCTATGGATCGTCGTCCAAGGAGGCGAGATAGCATGGAATATGTCCTTTGCGTCATAGCAGGATTGCTGGTCGGTGGCCTTGTGGCCTGGCTGCTTGCCTCCGCCCGCGCCACAAAGTCCATGGTCGCCAAGTTAGAGGAATCCGAGCGCCGTGCGAATACGGCCGAGGGACGCGCTTGCGGGCTGGAAGGCACGATTACCGAATTGCGGACGCAGAATCAGAAGGCATCCGAGGACTTCACAAAGATCAGGGGTGAACTGGCCAGGGAGAACGGTGCACGGGTGAAGGCTGAGACGCAACTGACGGAAACCGTCCAGCGGCTTCAGGAAGAGAAAAAACTTTTGGAGGAGGCTAAGGCCAAGCTCACGGATACCTTCAAGGCTCTTGCCGGAGACACGCTCAATACCAGCACGACCGCATTCCTGAAAATGGCGAAGGAAACGCTCGACAAGGTGCTGACGGATGCCCGGGGCGACCTCGGCAAGCGCCAGGAAGCCATTCAGGGCATGGTCAAGCCGCTCACTGAGTCACTCACCAAGTTCGAGGAGCATGTTCGTACAATTGAGAAGAACCGGCAGGAGGCCTACTCCGGGTTGACGGAAAACCTGAGACTCTTGTCGGCGGGCCAGCAGCAGCTTCAGAAGGAGACCGCGAATCTGGTCACGGCCCTGCGCAAGCCGCAGGTGCGCGGCCGCTGGGGCGAGATGACCCTGCGCCGCGTGGTGGAGTTGGCGGGGATGTCGGGTCACTGCGATTTCGCCGAGCAGGTCACCACCAGCACCGAGGAAGGCCGATCGCGCCCGGACCTCGTCGTGCGTCTGCCAGCCGAACGCGAGATCGTCGTGGATGCAAAGGTCTCCCTGGAAGCGTACCTCGACGCCGTCGCCGCCGAGTCGGAGGAGGCGCGTAAGACGGCCATGGCGCGGCACGCGGCGCAGGTCCGAACGCACATGAACACCCTTGCGTCCAAGGCCTACTGGAGCCAGTTCTCCAAAACCCCGGAGTTTGTCGTGATGTTCATCCCCGGCGAGTCCTTTTTCGGCGCGGCAGTGGATGCCGACCACACCCTCATCGAGGACGGACTGGAACAGCGCGTGGTTCTGGCGACCCCCACAACGCTAATCGCGCTTCTGCGCGCTGTGGCCTATGGCTGGCGTCAGGAACAGATTGCCAAGAACGCCCAGGACATAAGCGACCTCGGAAAACAGCTCTACGAGCGCATGAAGACCATGGCCGAGCACCTTGGGAACATCGGCAAAGGGCTGGAGAAGGCCAACGCCGCCTACAACAGCGCCATCGGCTCGATGGAAGCCAGGGTTATGCCCGCTGCCCGAAGATTCAAGGACTTGGGGGCTGCAACCGGAAACGAGATACCGCCTTTATCACCCGTCGAGACGACGCCCCGTGCGCTCACCGCGCCGGATGTGAAGGAGGACGGCCAAACATGAACAGATCTCCGGTCCGCTCAAGCAATATACGGTCCATGGGCTATGACCCGGCATCTCAGACGCTGGAGGTCGAATTCCACAGCGGCGGTGTCTATCAATACTTCGGCGTGCCGGAGACCATCTATCAGGGCTTCATGCGAGCCGCGTCAAAAGGGTCGTATTTCCACGACCACATCAACGGGCGGTATCCCGACAGGCAGGTGAGGTAACGGCCATGATCATCAAAACCATTCACGTCAAAAACTTCCGCTCGGTTTTCGACGACCGGATTGACTGCGACAACCTGACGGTTCTCGTTGGTCGCAACGGCACTGGCAAGTCATCCTTCCTTCGGGCGATGGAGATGTTCTACGACCCGAAGGCGGCCGTGTCGGCAGAAGATTTCTACGCCGAGGATACAAGCAAGGATATCGAGATCGCCGTCACGTTCACCGATCTCGGCACCCAGGAGAAGTCCTTGTTCGCACCGTATCTTGACGGCAACGATCTTACCGTCGTCCGGGTATTCACTCTATCAGGCAAGAAATCTGGCACCTATCACGGAATGCGTCTCCAGAATGCGGACTTCACGCCTGTCCGCAACGCTGGCGGCAAGCGCGAGATTCTCGCTCAATACAAGGAGATGCGGGAGCAAAGCACGTATTCCGCGCTCCCAGTTGTCAGGAACGCTGATGAGGCGCTTGAAGCCATGCGGCAATGGGAGACGGCAAACTCTAGTAGTTGCACAAAGCAGCGCGACGATGGCCAGTTTTTCGGCTTCACGGAGGTCGGCAACGGCTACCTCGGCCGCCACACGCGCTTCATCCCCATCCCCGCCGTCCGGGACGCATCGGGTGACGCCACCGAAGGCAAGGGATCGTGCGTCACCGAACTCATGGACCTCGTGGTTCGGCGGACGCTCTCCAGTCGCAAGGAATTCGTCAAGCTGAAGGACGATACCCAGAAGCAGTACCGCGAGATCATGGACCCCGCGAAACTCACAGAGCTTTCCGGGCTTCAGACGCAGTTGTCCGAAACCTTACGGTACTATGCTCCCGAGGCGAACGTCTCGATGGAATGGGCTAAACTCGTTGACATTGATTTCCCGTTGCCGAAGGTCGAAGTCAAGCTTCACGAGGACGGATACAAGTCCTCCGTTCAGCGGACCGGCCATGGTCTCCAGCGCGCCTTCATCCTCACCATGTTACAGCATCTCGTCGCGGCCAAGGGCGTCGAGACCGCGACAGAAGAGGGCTTTGCGTCCGAGGCGGAAATTCCCGAACAGGGTGAACCGCAGCTTCCCTGTCTGGTTCTTGCCATTGAGGAGCCGGAACTCTATCAGCATCCGAGCCGTCAGCGGCACATGGCGGCCGTCCTTCTGAAACTTTCGCAAGGCGCGATCCCTGGCGTGGCAAAGAAGACGCAGGTCCTCTACTCGACGCACTCCCCGCTCTTTGTCGGCCTTGACCGCTTTGAACAAATCCGCCTCTTGCGGAAAACCGACCATGCTGCCGGAAAACCTCGGGTGACGAAAGCCGTCAAGGCTGAACTGGGCGCCGTGGCAGAGGAACTCTGGACGGCTGGGGGCAAACAGGGAAGCAAGTTCACAGCAAACACACTCCGACCTCGGCTTCAAGCGGTCATGACGCCCTGGGTCAATGAAGGATTCTTTGCTGATGTCGCCGTGCTGGTCGAGGGTGAGGACGACCGCGCTGCAATCTTGGGCGTTGCGGTATCGATGGGACACAACTTCGACAGTGACGGTATCTCGGTCATTCCCTGCATGGGAAAAAACAATCTGGACCGACCACTGGTCATCTTCCGGCGTCTCGGTATTCCGGTCTACGTCATCTGGGATGGCGACAATGGCGAAACAGATGCAAAGCCAGAGGACAACCACAGGCTTCTACGGCTTGTCGGTCAATCGGACGAAGACTGGCCCTGTGGCGTGAAAGATCGTCATGCCTGCTTCAAAGTCAAACTAGAAACCACGCTTGAAGAGGAAATCGGGAAGGATTTGTTTGACCGCCTGCTTGCGGACACCCAAGGCGAATTGGGCATCCCGAAGAAGAAGGATGCGTTGAAGAACCCGGTCGTGCTCCAGCGCATCGTCGAGAAGGCAGCCGCCGACCGGAAGACGAGCGCAACGCTGAAGGGCATTGTCGAGAAAATCATTGCCCTGAAACCCCGACGAGGAGGTGGGCAGTGATCCCGAAGGACTGCAAACGCCTGGCTGAGGTGGACTTCGCCCTGTCCGCCGTCAACGACGCCTGCGTCGAGGAAAACAACCGGAAGACGCGAGTGAACAGCGGGCATCTGTCGCTTCTGCATTCGTGGTGGGCGCGGCGTCCGCTGGCCTCATGCCGGTCGTTGCTCTTGACGCTCCTTCTGCCCGACCCGTGCGACCCGCTCTGCCCGGCGGAGTTCAAGACGGCAGCGCGGAAGGCGCTCCAACAGCACAAGAAGGTTGGGCCGAAGGACGCCGACCTTCAGAAGGCGCTCTTGGCGTTCGTGGCGGACATCGCCAACTGGGACATCGTCCGCGTGGCGGGTTACGTCTCCACGGCCCGCGAACTGGTGAAGGCCGCGCACGGCGTGGGGCCGCACGTGCTGGACCCATTCTCCGGCGGCGGATCCATTCCGCTCGAAGCCCAGCGTCTCGGCTGCGAAGTGACGGCCTCGGACGTGAACCCGGTCGCATGGCTCCTCTTGAAGATCGCGCTCGAATGGTGCGGACGGAAGGGGTCGGAACTCGCCGACCTCTTTGAGGAATGGGCCGAATGGACGCTCAAGGAGGCCAAGAAGCGTCTTGTCGAATACTATCCGGCCGACACGCAGAAACGAAAACCGCTGGCATATATCTGGGCGAGAACCGTCCGGTGTGAAGCTCCCGGATGTGGCGCGGTAATTCCCCTTGTCCGCAACCTCTGGCTTTCTGAGGCAAAGGGCAGGAAGAAGGCTGTTCGATTTCGATACGCCAAGGGAGCAGATGAACCGGCCATTGAAATCTTCTCTCCTGCAAATGACGCTGATGTGGGCTCAGGTACGGTAGCAGGTTTCAAAGCCACGTGTCCGAAATGCCATCAGACCACACCGCGGGAGCGCGTGCAGGCACAAATCCGCGCTCAGCACGGCGGTGCGGCAGACACTTTGCTTCTTGCTGTTGTTCGACAGAACGTCGGCTCTCGCGGAAAGGACTACTACAGTCCTACATCGCACGATGTCGCGGCGATGAAAGCAGCATTCTCCAAGGCACAGTATGTCAAGTTCGAGATGGCTCCTTTTCCACAGAACGATACGCGGGCCTTTCCGCCTGGACCCTACGGCATCAAGACATGGGCCGACGTGCTCGCCCCGCGCCAGCGGTTCTCCCGCTGGGTGCTCCACGAGGTCATCGAGGACGCGCTCAAGGAAGCGGCGAAGAAGACCAAGGACAAAGACCTTCTCGACGCCCTCGCGGCCTGCCTCTACGCGGCCTATTCGGACAATGGGCAGTACCACACCTCGCTCTGCGTCTGGCTTTCGGAAGGTGTAACGTCCATCTTCATACAGGGTTCCGGCGTTCCGATGCGCGCCGACTTCGTGGAAGGTAACCCCTTGAGCCCGAACTGCGAGGGGCTGGGCTACTCCATCCGCAGCGTCCAGAGCGCTCTTCGGAACCTCTCCGCCGTCCGCTACCAGCCGTCGTCGCCGCTCCTGGCGAACGTGCTGGACGCGGTTCTGCCGGAGGAATCGGCGGACGTGGTTTTCACCGATCCACCCTACGCCAACCAGATTCCCTACGCGCATCTCTCCGACTTCTTCTACGGCTGGCTCCGGCTGGGTATGCGAAGCCGCCTGCCGCAAGCGTTTTCCGCCCCGGAGACCGAGAAGGCTCGTGAACTCACCGAGAACCGCGCTGTCAAGGACGGCGGCGTGCATGACCGCCAGTGGTACGAGAGCCGCATGTATGAGGCCTTCGCCCAGTTGAAACGGGTCATCCGCGAGGATGGCGTGGCCTCCGTGGTCTTCGCCCACAAGGACACCGACCGCTGGGAGGCGCTCGTCTCGGCGTTGGTGCAGGCGGGTTGGCGCACGACCGGTTCATGGCCCATCGCCACCGAGCGCAGACAACGCATGCGCGGCCAGGGCTACGCGGCGCTGGAGACCAGCGTCCACCTCGTCTGCCGCCCGCGTCCCGACGACGCGCCGGTAGGCGACTGGGGCGAAGTCCTGTGGGAACTGCCCAGGCGTGTTGGGGACTGGATGGAACGGCTCCAAAGCGAACGTATCCGCGGCGCGGACCTCGTCTTCGCCTGTATCGGCCCGGCGCTGGAGATATTCAGCCGCTACCGCAAGGTCGAGACCGCTGACGGCCGCGAGGTGAAACTGGCGGAATATCTGGAGAAGGTCTGGGAGGTGATCGGCCGGTCGGCCCTCGAACAGGTTCTTGGCACGGCCGAGGCCAAGGCTCGGAACGGTGCGGCCGGGGCGCTGGAAGAGGACGCGCGCCTGACCGCGCTCTTCCTGTGGACGCTTCAGGCCACGGGAAGTGAAGACGAAGGTGGAACAGGCGCAGAGGCCGAAGAAGAAGCGGCGGACGAGGCCGACGAGGAATCCTCGGCGAAGAAAAAGAAGAAGGGCTACACGCTCGTCTTTGACGTGGCCCGCCGCTTCGCCCAGCCGCTGGGGGTGGACCTGCCAAAGTGGGAAGGCCGCATCATCGAGACGGATAAGGGCGTGGTCCGGCTCCTGCCCGTCTCGGAGCGTGCGGAACAGCTCTTCGGCGAGGACGGGGCCGAGGCGGTCGCCCATGAACTGGAGCGCGAGCCGGCCCAGGCGCTTCAGCTGTCGCTCTTCCCTGAACTGGACGCCGAACCCGTGCCGCGCATTCGTGGGCGCAAAAAGGGCCGCATCGCGGGCGCGTCCGCCGCGGAACTGGAACTAAAGAGGGACCGCGAGGCGACCATACTCGACCGCGTCCACGCCGCGATGCTTCTCCAGGCCGGTGGCCAGTCCAACGGTCTGCGGGCGCTCATCAAGGCCGAGCAGGATCGTGGCTCGGGCTTCCTGCGTCTGGCAAATGCGCTCTCCGCACTCTACCCGTCGGGAAGTGAAGAGAAACGTTTGCTGGACGCCATGCTGTTGGCGGTGCCGAGGTGAAAGGCTCACCGCAGAGGCGCAGAGAACGCAGACAGGATTGATGTGAAGGAACTGACAGGAAAGATCATCGGAGCGGCAATAGAGGTTCATCGGGGACTCGGCCCGGGAATGCTGGAGTCCGCTTACGAGGCGTGTCTGGTACATGAGATGGGACTCCGGGGGCTGACATTCGAGCGGCAAATGCCGTTGCCCGTGGCGTATAAAGGCGTCAAGCTGGATTGCGGCTATCGGCTCGATTTCCTGGTCGAGAAGGCCGTCGTTCTCGAACTCAAGTCGGTGGAAGCACTGGAGCGTGTTCACGAGGCCCAGATCTTGACCTATCTGAAGCTCGGTGGGTGGATCGTTGGCCTCCTGATCAACTTCAACGTGCCCGTTCTGAAGCATGACATCAAACGTATCGTCTTGAACTACAAGGAACTCTCTGCGTCCTCCGCTTCTCTGCGGTGAAAGGAGTTTTCATGGAACACTGGTACAAAATCGCTACGCCGCGCAGGGAGGTCCGCGAGGGCCGCTCCTTCAACCCGGACGAATTCGCCATCCACCTGGAACAAGTCATCGCCAAGACCGCCCCGGAGGACTACCGGGATCCGAAGCAATTCTTCGCCCGCACCTGCTTCACACGGGCGCTCCGGGAACATGCCAGAATGGTGCTCCGTCGGCTCTCCGGCGAGACCGCGAACACCGCGCCGGTGATGACGCTCATCACTCAGTTCGGCGGCGGCAAGACGCACACGTTGACGGCGCTCTATCATATGGTTACTGCCGGCGCGAAAGCTTCCGATTTCCCCGGCATCGGAGACCTTCTCAAGGGGGCCGGTATCCGCACCGTGCCGGCTGCACGCGTCGCCGCGTTCGTGGGCAACGCTTGGGACCCCAAGGAGGGCAGTGAGACGCCATGGATAGACATTGCCCGGCAACTAGCCGGTGAAAAAGGCGTCAAGGAACTGGGCACAAGCGCGAAGACCACGCCGCCGGGAACCGAATCCCTTAGCCGTGTCTTCCAGGCGGCGGACGGCCCGGTGCTTCTCCTGTTTGACGAGGTTTTGAATTTCCTCAACCGCCATCGCGGCATGGCCGACCAGTTCCACTCCTTCATACAGAATCTGACTGTTGCGACTACGGGCACGACCTCCGGCGCGGCTGTCATAAGCCTGCCGCGAAGCCAGGTGGAGATGACGGATTGGGACATGCAGTGGCAGGACAAAATCACCAAGGTCGTCCGCCGCGTGGCCAAGGACTTGATCGCCAACGACGAGACGGAAATCAGCGAGGTCGTCCGGCGGCGGCTCTTCGAGGACATCGGAAGCGACCGCATGCGCAAGAGCGTCGCCAAGACCTATGCCGCCTGGTGCTTCGAGCGCCGCGCCCAACTCCCCCCTGAATGGACCGCTGTGGACACGGCCACGACCGAGGCCAAGGCCAGGGAGTACCTGAGCGGCCGGTTCGAGGTCTGTTACCCATTTCACCCGGCTACGCTCTCGGTTTTTCAACGCAAATGGCAGGCTCTGACACAGTATCAGCAGACACGCGGGACGCTCGCCATGCTCGCGCAGTGGATTTCCTGGGCCTACCGCACTGGATTCACAGAAGCTCGGCGGGAGCCGCTCATTACGCTCGGTTCCGCGCCGCTGGATGTGGCGGAATTCCGCAGCGTGGTGCTGGGCCAGCTCGGTGAATCGCGCCTCGTGGCGGCGATTGACGCAGACATCTCCGGCGCGCACTCCCATGCCCGGGCACTCGACGCGGACACCACGGGCGCGCTAAGGAACATTCACCGCCGCGTCGGCACGGCGATGCTCTTCGAGTCTTCGGGCGGCCAGATTGACAAGGTTGCCCATCTGCCGGAATTGCGCTTTGCTCTCGGCGAGCCGGACGTGGACACAACGTCCGTGGATAACGCCGCGTTTGCATTGGAGGACAAGTCCTACTTCATCCGCAGGGTGGGCTCCGATGGCTTCAAGATTAGCCATCAGCCGACCATGAAGAAGGTTGTCAGCGACCGGCGAGCCTCTCTAGACGAAGAATCCGAAATCAAACCTGCCATGCGGAAAATCATCGAGGACGAGTTCAGACGAGGAGCAAGTGTGCCCCTTGTGCCGTTCCCGGAGGATAGCTCGAGTGTTCAGGATACGCCCAGGCTCACGCTTGTCTTAATGGATCCTTCCCTTGAATGGACTGGCGAGGCTGGGCTCCGCCAGAAGATTGCGGAATGGACGCGCCTGCGCGGCAAGTCGCCGCGTCTCTATCCAGGGTCACTTGTGTGGTGTTTGAAAAAGCCCGGGCGCGACATGCGCGAGAGCATCGAGATGCTGCTGGCGTGGAAACGCGTGGCATGGGAAATCGCTGAAGGCACGCTTGGCGGAGACTTCGACCGTAGTGACCGCGCGGAGATTCAGTCCAAGGCCGTCGCCGCCGAGGACTCCACCAAGGATGAAGTCTGGGGCGGATACCGCTTCGCGGTCATTGCCGACAAGAAGGAAGACGACGGTCTGAAGGTCATTGACCTCGGCGCCGGCCATTCTTCGAGCGGCGAAACGCTCTGCGGCCGCGTGATTACGGCCCTCAAGTCCCAGGCGCTTCTTAATGAGTCGGTCGGCGCGGGGTACATCGAGCGAAACTGGCCGCCTGCGTTGAAGGAATCCGGGGCATGGCCGCTGGCGAGCCTCCGGCAGAGTTTCCTGAATGGCTCTCTTACCCGGCTCTTGGACCCTGACAGTACCCTGCGCGGCAAGATTGTTGAGTTCGTGAGCCAGAGCGATTTTGGGCTGGCCTCCGGCCAGAAGCCGGATGGCTCATATGAGAGAATTTGGTTCGACGAGCCCATCGGCGCCGAGGAAGTGGCCTTTGAGTCGGGTGTATTCTTGCTGACCAAGGCAAAGGCGCAGGCCCTGAAGAGCGGCGCGCGGCCGGAACCTACCCCGGGTCCGACCCCGGGCCCTAGTGTTCCGCCGACACCCGAACCCGAGCCACAGCCCGAATCGGCGCCGCCGCCGGACGCAAAAGCAAAAACGTACCGTATCGTGGGAAAGGTCACGCCCGAGATCTGGAACCGTCTCGGCACCAGGATACTGCCGAAGCTGCGCGCCGGAACTGACCTGCAGGTCGGCATCGACTTATCCGTCACAGTTGAAAGCGGCGTGGCCAAGACGTTCGAATCGGACATCCGCCAGATTCTGGACGACCTCGGGTTGGCCGAAAAGGTACGGTTGGAGTTACGGACACCTGAAGGCCGCCGCCCACCGGAGCATCCGGTTTAATCTCCACCCGCCGCCCGTGACCGAATGGCGGCCTTTCCCCGGAGATTTCAAGCGTCCTGTCAGGAAGGTAAGGTCATGGCGTCAAGCGGAATCCCGCTCTCCAGCCCAGCGCTTTCGCAGCCTTGCCGGTCGCCATGCTCCCGTCTTCTTCTGCGATGTTGTATATCCCGGCCGCCCCCTGGTCAGAGCCCGGCCGGCCGCGTCTGCCGCGTCGTCCACAACATGCAGAGGGACGCATAGGAAATGCCGTTCGCGTTTTCATTATCTACTATCGTAATCGCGACCCTCGCCGCAATCAATCAACGGTCGCGCGAACTCTTGAGGCGCTCCGCGCGAGCCCGCACAGGCTCCGCGCGGGGTGTGTGCTGCGGGCTCGCGCGGAAATCCGGGCTGCCTGAACGCCTCCGAAACGGCCTCTGGCCGGTGTTTTCGCCCCGGCGCCGCCCCTCTCTGCCGACGGCCCCGCGCTCCCGCACAGCCGGTGTCGGCGCTCGTTCGCGCCCCCGCCTCGCCGCCCTCACGCGCCCCAGTCCCACTCCCGCTCGACGCGCTCAATCCCGCCCCAATCGTCTCTCGCGCCGGCGGGATCGCCGTCGCAGGGGAACTCCTGGGCATACTCGTCCACCACC
>MWEJ01000028.1 GCA_002071025.1 Verrucomicrobia bacterium ADurb.Bin070
TGTCGAGAAGTACCACTCCGCGATCGGCACGATCGACCTGATCAAGGGCACCGTCTCGAACGAAGGCGTTGAAAAAGCCAAGGAGGAGACCAAGAAGCTTGCCGAGACCGAGGTGGCCTCGACCGCCGCCAACACCGGCGCGGGCGGCATGGAAGTCGCCCACATGCGCAACTGGATGGAGAGCATCCGCTCGCGTAAGCAGCCGAACGCCCCGATCGAGGCCGGTTACAGCCACGCGGTGGCGCTCATCATGTCAAACGCCTCGCTGCGCACCGGCATGCGGGCGACCTTCGATCGCACGCTGCGTCAGGTCGTCGCCGGCGGCAAGGTGTTCAAAGGGTATTGAGATTTGTAGGGCTCTTTGCGCAGGGGACCGGCACGAGTCCGGTGCCTCTGCGGGGCTTGGCATTGTGAAGGATATTGATCATGCGCCTCACACGGAGAAGCTTCATGCAGCACACCGTCTGCGCGGCAGCAGCGGTTTCAACTTGCGCCGCCCACGCCGCCGAACGGCAGGGAAAACTCCTGTTCGGGGTCTGCGCCGGTCCTGACAAGGCGGAGCGACTGAAGGCCATCGGCTATGACTTCATCGAAGGCGGCGTCGGAGGCACCTTCAAGCCGACAATGCCGGACGCCGAATACGGGACCGAACTGGCCAAGCTCAAACAGTCGGCATTGCCGTTCCGTTCCTGCAACGGGTTCATCCCGTCCACGTATCGGCTCACGGGGCCCGAAACCACGCATGACACCGCGCTCGAGTATGCGGTCACCGCTTGCCGGCGCGCCGACCTGCTCGGCGTTCCCTGCATCGTCTTCGGCAGCGGCGGTGCGCGCAAACTTCCTGATGGCTTCGATGCCGCGAAAGGCAAAGATCAGTTCATTGACTTCTGCCGAAAGCTCGGCGACCGCATCCGGGATCTGAAGGTCACGATCGTGCTGGAGCCGCTCAACAAGGGCGAGACCAACCTCCTCAACTCCGTCACTGAAGGCATCGCGTATGTGGACGCGATCGACCGTCCGCGCATCCAGCTCTTGGCCGACTTCTACCACATGATGAAGGAAAACGAAGGCCCGGACGCCATCCGCAAGGCAGACGTCCGCATCCGCCACTGTCACATTGCCGAACTCGAAGGGCGCAAAGCCCCGGGCACCAAGGGCGAGGACCTGAGCGGCTACTTCAAGGCGCTCCACGATATCGGCTATACCGGCGGCGTCTCCTGCGAATGCGGCTGGCCCAAGGAAAACGTCGAGGATGCCTGGAAGAAGGCGCTCGCGACCATGCGCAAGCAGGCCGGCCTAGCATCATAGATGGAATGCCGAACGCTGAACTCAGAACTGGAGTGTCATGCGGACAGATCTTTTCCGCCGCGCGGATGCCTATGCGCGGATGTTGATCGTTCAGCCGTCCTCTGTTCTCGAGCCCGGCGTCCCCTATCGTTCCGGTTTCCACTGGACGGAACGCCACCTGCAATGTCTCTGGTATGACGAACACTACCGGCCGCCTTGTTTCCCGCTCACAGGCGGCGAAACCGTCCGGATCCTCGACCCGGGCGAGTGGAATCTGGAGGCCGGGCCGGACTTTCTCAACGCCACGCTCTTGATCCAGCCGGGCGACCGTTGGCTGCGCGGCGACATCGAAGTGCATGTGCACCCGTCTGATTGGGACGCGCACGGCCATCAGGCCGACCCGGCCTACGAACGCGTCGTGGCACATGTCACCTGGTTTTCAGGCCCGCCGCCCCGCTCGCTGCCCGCGCACGTTCTGCCGCTCGCGCTCGCGGAACCGGTTGCGGCCATGCCCGGCCTCTCGCTCGACGACATCGACCTGAAGGCCTACCCGCACGCCGCGCTGCCGGCCACGCCGCGGCCCTGCGAAGCGCGGTTTAAGAATGATCCCGACCGCGCACGCGCCCTGCTCGCCGCCGCCGGCCACTACCGGCTTCAGCTCAAGGCGGCGCGCCTCCGTGCCCGACTGGCGCAGACCGGCGACCGCCACCAGCTCTTCTACGAGGAGGTCATGGCCGCGCTGGGCTTCAAACATAACCAGACGCCCTTCCGCCTGCTCGCGCGCCTGCTGCCGGTCGCCTCACTGGGCGTATCGCGTGAAACCGCTTACGCCCGCCTGCTCGGCGCAGCCCGGCTGCTGCCGCAACCTGAAGCCGCGGCCGACCCTGAAAGCCAGCGTTTCATCCGAACGCTGTGGGATCTCTGGTGGCGCGAGTCGTCCGCCGAACTGCCGGACGGCGTGATGTGGCGCCTGCACAATCTGCGCCCGCAGAACGCGCCGGTGCGTCGGCTCGCGGCGGCCGCCTGCCTCTTCAGCGGCATGTTCACCGTGCGCCACGAACTCGACCGCCTGCCCGCGACCGGCTGCGCGGCGTGGCACGCCCAGGCGCTCGGCTGCCTGACCACGCGCTGCGATTGGCCCTTCTGGAACAACCGACTGACCCTCGCCTCTGCGCCTGAACGCAAAGCGACAGCCCTGCTGGGCGCCTCGCGCGCGGCGGCCATTGTCACGAATGTGTTGCTGCCTTTCGCGGCGGCCGAGGACGCGCTGCCGGACGGCGCACTCGACCACCTGCCGCCGGAAGATCTCTCAGCCCCCATGCGCCTGACCGCCCTGCATCTTTTCGGGCGCGATCACAACCCCGCCCTTTACGCCGACAACGGGCTGCTGCAGCAAGGCCTGCTGCAGATCCACCTCGACTTCTGCCTCTCCGCCAAGCCCGGCTGCGAGGCGTGCGGCTTATGTGCCGCGTTGTAATGTAATAATTTTGATCCCGCCGGCCAGTGGCCAGTGTTGCACTGGCCACTGGCCGGCGGGGTCGATCATCATATGACACACTCTTTCTACATCTTCATTACCTTGACCTTCACGACGTGGCCATTCAGGTCGCAATCGTCACCGATGACCGCGCCGAAGACCAAGCGCTCGCACAGCGTCTCGGTCTTGGCATAATCGGCAAAGGCGTCAATGGCGGCGCGGACCTCAGTGCCGCACGCGACGGTCACGGCGATGCGCTGCGTCACCTCGAAGTCCGCCTCTTTGCGCAGGTTTTGCACGCGGCTCACGAACTCGCGCGCCAAGCCCTCCTGCACGAGCTCAGGCGTCAGCGCCGTCTCGATACCCACGATCGCATCGCCCTCCGAAGCCACCACCATACCGGCCTTGGGCGTGCGCTGCACCACCACGTCGTCGGCGTTCAGTTCGACAGACTCTCCCGCCACCTCGATGGCCACCGGTCGGTTCGCGGCCAAGGCCGCCGCCTGCGCGGACGAAAGGCGCGCGATCACCGCCGCCACCGCCTTCATTTTCGGACCGAACTTCGGCCCTAGCTTGCGGAAGTCGGCTTTGACTGAGACATCGGCCATCGCCGTTTCATCACTGCCGAACGCAACCGTCTTGATGTTGAGTTCATCCGTGATCAACTCCTCGAACCCTCCCAGCATCGCGCGGACCTCTGGATTGGCCGACACAATGTGGAGCGCCGCCAGCGGCTGCCGCACCTTAAGATCATTCTCCGTGCGGAGCTGCCGGCCGAGCCGCACCACGGTCTGCACCAGCGCCATGCTGCGCTCGAGCGCCGCGTCGCGCGCCGCCGCGTTAGCGGTCGGGAAGTCGCACAGATGGACGGATTCAGGCATCGAAGCGCCCTTGAGATTCCGGTAGATCGCCTCGCTGATGAACGGCGTGAACGGCGCTGCAACCTTGCAGAGCTGCACCAGCACATACCGCAGTGTGCGATAGGCGTGCATCTTGTCGTCATCGTTCTGCGATTTCCAAAACCGCCTGCGGCTGCGGCGAATGTACCAGTTGGTGAGGTCCTCCACAAAACTGACAAACGGACGCACCGAGCGCTGCAGATCATAGTTGTCCATCGCCTCGGTCACATCCTGAACCAACGTCTCCAGCGAACTGACGATCCAGCGGTCGAGCACATTCGGGCTCGACGGCGTCACAAGCTCTGCGTCGCAAAACCCGTCTACATTGGCGTAGGTCACGAAGAAACTATAGGCGTTCCACCAGGGGATCAGCAGGTCGCGCAGGATCTGCTTCACGCCGTTTTCGGCGAAGCGCAGGTTTTCCGCGCGCACCACCGGCGAGTAGATCATGTAGAGGCGCAGCGCGTCCGCGCCGTAGGCGTCGAGGATGTGCGTGGGGTCCGGATAGTTTTTCAGGCGCTTGGACATCTTCTTGCCGTCTTCAGCCAGCACCAAGCCGTTCACCACCACATTCTTAAACGGCGAGCGGTCGAAGAGGCAGGTGCCGAGCACCATCAGCGTATAGAACCAGCCGCGCGTCTGATCCAACCCCTCCGCAATGAAGTCCGCCGGGAAGAATCTGGAAACATCCTGTTCCCCAACTCCTCCCTCATCCGTACTCCTTCCTCCTTCCTCCTTACTCCTTCCTCCTTTTATCTCAACTCCTAACTCCTCCCTCCTAACTCCTAACTCCCCGAAGGGGTAGTGCTGCTGCGCGTAGGGCATGGAGCCCGACTCGAACCAGCAGTCCAGCACCTCAGGCGTGCGGCGGTAGGTTTTGCCGTCGCGGCGGATCACCACCTCGTCGACGAAATGTTTGTGCAGATCGGTCACGCGCTGACCGGAAAAGGCCTCCAGTTCAGCCACCGAGCCGACACAGATCATGTCCGTGGAATCCTGTTCGTTGATCCAGACCGGAATGCACGATCCCCAGAAGCGGTTGCGGCTGATGTTCCAATCGCGCGCCTCGTTCAGCCAATTGCCGAACCGCTTGTCGCCGACGTAATCCGGCATCCAGTGCACGGTATCGTTGTTGCGCGTGAGCCGATCGTGCAGATCCTCGACGCGGACGTACCACGCCTCGATGGCACGGTAGATCAGCGGCGTATCGGTACGATCGCAGAACGGGTAACTGTGCACGATCGTGGTCTGATGAACCAGCTTGCCCTCTTGCTTCAGGCGCTTGATCAACTCCTTGTCGCAATCCTTGCAGAATCGGCCCTGATATTCAGGCAGCTTGTCCGTGAACCGGCAAGCGGCATCGAGCGGATCAGCGATGAACGTGAGGCCCGCCTCTTTGCACACGCGGAAGTCGTCCTCACCGTACGCCGGCGCCATGTGAACTAAGCCGGTGCCGTCTTCGGTGCTGACGAAACCGTCGTTGAGCACGCGGAACGCGCCCTCGTTCGCATAAGCCGCAAAATACGGAAAGAGCGGTTCATACGTCCATCCTTTCAGGTCGCTGCCCTTCAGCCGCGCCAGCACCTGATACTCCTCTGCCTTTTTGTAGTAAGCGGCCAGCCGCGCCTCGGCCATCACGAAACACATGCCGCCGGCGGCATCGCGCACCACCGCGTAGTTGATCTCCGGTCCTGCACAGATCGCCAGATTTTCGGGTAGCGTCCACGGCGTGGTGGTCCAGATCAACAGGCTTGTTTCGCCCCAGGCCGGATCGGCGCCGGTCAGCACCTTGGCGCGGACCGTGATCGCGGGATCCTGCACATCCTTGTAGTTGCTGCCTGCCTCGAAATTGCTGAGCGGGGTGCTGAGCTTCCAACTGTACGGCATGATGCGGTAGGACTTATAGACGCGGCCCTGCTCCCACAGTTGCTTGAAGACCCACCAGATACTCTCCATGAACGAGGGGTCCATGGTCTTGTAGTCGTTGTCGAAATCCACCCAGCGGCCCATGCGCGTGACGGTTTTGCGCCATTCGTTGACATAGGTGAGCACCATCGAGCGGCACTGTTCGTTGAACGTGGCCACGCCGAGCTGGCGGATTTCATGCGCGCCGCTGATCCCCAGAGCCTCCTGCGCCAGCGCCTCGATCGGCAGGCCGTGACAATCCCAGCCGAAGCGGCGCTCCACATGACGGCCGCGCATCGTCTGGTAGCGCGGCACGATATCTTTGATCGTTCCCGCCAGCAGGTGACCGTAATGCGGCAGCCCCGTAGCAAAGGGCGGGCCGTCATAAAACACGTAGTCGCCCTTCTCCCGGTTGCGGGCGAGACTCTTTTTAAATGTGCCGTTCGCCTCCCAAAACGAAAGCATGTCGCGTTCCATTGCGGGGAAATCGGACTTGTTGGAAACCGGTTGAAACATGATACGCCTTTCTTCGTAAATGTTTGCGATTATAGCAGATTGTTGCCTTGGCGTGAACGGCCAATGCCGGGCAGGAAGAAATCGGCTGGAAGAAATCTCTTGCCAAAGAATAAGTTGCCCCGCTGCCCCAACCGCTCGGATACAATCGCCATGTTGTTCTGGGAAATGGGCTATGCGGCGGACTGGTCACCACCAAGTCCACAGAATCGCTTGGCATAGAACTCATAAGGCGCAAGCTGTCTGCACAGAACAACTTGCCCTTTACAGTTCTATAAACTGGCTCAAGCTCTGCAAGCTTTCGACGCTTAGCGTCGGCAACTGACTGCGCATCAAGTATTTGCGTATTTTTTTACCCTTTATTTTGGCCTTAGAACGTGTTTTTGGGCTGTAAAAAAAGCATTTTGCGCGACGTTATGTTTTAGCGGCAAGCCTACCGTGAGGTCAAACCGCAAACGGGGCTCATTTCTGGAACATCTCGGCGAGGACGCTCAGCAGCTTGTCCGAGGCGGTTAGGGAGAGGCGGCCAAGCTTCTTGACCAGGCGTGTTTTGTCAACGGTACGAATCTGGTCCAACACGATTTGCCCCTCGACCTCTTGAAAGGTACATGGCACCCTTGTCGGGTAATCGCGCCCCTTGGTTGTCATGGGTGCAACGATGACAGTCCCAATGTGATGGTTCATCTCATCCGGAGAGATCACCGTGCAGGGTCTTGTCTTCTTGATCTCGTGTCCAACTGTTGGATCAAGGGCCACAAGGAAGACATCAAATCGATCTACTTCCATTGCCACTGCTCCTCATCCCAACGGGAGAAGGGCGTCTGAGCGTCCAACAGCTTGTCATCCCCTTCGCGGGCCATCTTCTCGAAAGCTGCCCCCCAGCCAGCACGCGGCCGACGCGGGGCGCTGATGTAAATCACGCGATCCCGCACTTCTATCTCCACCTGATCTGCCAGGCCGCACTGCTCGATGAGAGGCTTCGGTATCCGAACACCGCGCGAGTTGCCGATAGGTATGAGTGTCGTTTTCATGCCAACAATGTAGGCACATTGTAATTACTTGTCAACTCGAAATCTTCACAGATACAGAAAGGAACGCCGAACTCAGAACGTCGAAGGTCGCAGGTCAAAACACCGAGCGCAAAACGGTGGCAACCTCCGGAGTTGGGGGTGACAAGAAGCGAGCAGGCAAACACCCCAGCGGCGGTCTCGGCGAGACCGCCCTACCAGAAACCACTTGCTTTGTGTCCTTCGTGCCTTTGTGTGAGATTGAATGCGTACCCCTCAACGCTCAAGTTATGGAAGCCCCTACTTCTCCGGCACAAACAGGTTCAGCAGCACGCCGGGACGGATGCCGAAAAAGGAGGCGCGCTTACCGCGGCCGAAGCGCTCGTCCGCCGCGTCGCCTTGATCGGCGGCGGCGACCACCACGGTCGGCTGCAGCTCCGCCGGAATGTCGGCCACGCGCGTCCAGTACCCCACGTTGCGGTATTTGCGCAGATACCACGGCAGCGGCCAGGTGTCGGGCGTGGGCACCGCCAACGCGATCAAGGTATCGTTCCCCTCCGCCTGCCGCGCGGCGCGTTCGATCTCGCTCACCAGGTTCATCGCGTCACTGCCGGTATGCGCATAGACGTACGGGTTACGCGGATCGACCGGCATTTTAAAGCAGGCGCGGCACGCCTGCGCGGCGTGACGCCACGCCAACGCGGCGACGCAGAGCACGACGAGCAGTTTTCCGCACAGGCGTAGCGGCGCAAAGGCCGTCGCAGTTTGCTTGGCATCGGTCCGCGAGCAGGCCGTCCAGCACGCGCCGACGCCCGCCCCGGCGAGCAGGACGAAACCGTGCAGGAACGAAAGCGCGCACCACGGTGTTTTGTACGGGATCGCGCTGTAGAGCGCGGTCAGGGCCAGCGTGTAGACCGACAGAAAACGCACCCAGCGCCGGCGTGTCCGGGTTTCATCGCCCGATGCGCCTTGCTGTCGGACCGGCAGGAGGGACAAGCCGACCGCCAGCGCGGCCGGCAGGAGCAGGCCGGCTTCGCTCCAGACGGGCCCCCGCCCGTATTTGAACCAGAAGATGATCTTGAAATAGAAGTTCCAAGGGTGCTGATGCTCCGGCACCGCGGTGGCCCGCGTGTGATAAGTCTGGAAGGTTGAGAAAAGCGCGTCGTAGACACCGCGCGGATAGGTGAAAAACGAGGAGTAGAAGAGCACGGCCACCAGCGCGGCCGCACCGACCGCCACCAGCGCGTCGCGTGTGCACCAGGCGCGCCTCAACCGACTGAAGCCGCAAGCCGCGGCCAGCGCCACCGCCGCAGCGGCGAACGAAAGAACCGCCGTCTCTTTGGTCGCGGCGGCAAGCCCCGCGAACGCCCCGAATCCTGCGGCCCAGAACCAGGTGCGGGAGCTTGGTTTCCGGTTCCGGGTTGCGGGCGGCGTGTTGCGGGTTGCCACGTAACGCACGGCACAGAGCAGCATGCCGGTCAGGAAGGTGAGCAGCATCGATTCCTGAATGAAAAAGCGGCTGTAGTAGGTCATCGCCGGCGACACGGCAGTGAGCAGCGCGGCGCTATAGAGTCCGGCCCGGTTGGCGAACAGGCCGTATCCGCTCGCATGCGAACCCAACCCCAGCATCAGCAGCAGCGTGAACAGACTGAACACCACCGGCACCAGGCGGTAGTTCCATTCGGTCGTCTCAGCGAACGAGTGCGCCGTCGCGCGGCAAAACGGCCAGGCCGCGAAATAGAGCGTCGGGCCGTGATGGTCGGCGGGATCATAGTGATAGAAGCCCTGGTCCAGCAGCAGCCCGGTGCGCACCGCCTGATTGGCCTCGTCGCCATGCATCGGCCGCCGGTCGAGGCGCGGCAGGCGCAGCGCCAAGGCACCGGCGATGATCGCGGCGGCGGCCGCCCAACCTAACGCGCGTGCCAGAGCATTCGTCATCTCACTGCCCCCTCGGCCCCAGACCCGGCAGGCCAACCGGCCCCTGCTGCATCATCTGTTGCAAGACCGGCCCCGCCACCTGGCGCAGCACGCCGTTCTCCTGTATCCGCTGCAGCGCCTGGGACTTGCCCAGTTCCAGCGCCTTGCGCAACGCGTACTGCATCTGCTGTTGCTGCTGGCGCATCGCACTGAGCGTCGCCATGTCGAGCCATGCGTTCCAATCATTCGGACGGAGCTGCAGATAACGCGAAAGTGGCACGATCATCTTGTCCGGCTGGCCGGCCTCGCCGTACACCCGCACGATCTCCATGAGTTGCTCAGGCGGGACGTTGGCCGGCAGGCGTGCCATCACGCTGTCCATCACTTTTGCCGCATCAGCATGCTTCTTGAGGCTGCCCAACAGCGTGCCGATTTCGAAAAGCCGTTCCACCGACAGATTGGGCAACCCCGCCAGTTGGTTCAGGTAGGTGGCCGCCGATTCATTCTGCCCCAACTCGCGATAAGCCATGGCCAGTTCAAAGGCGTCGTCAGGCGCGAGCGTCTTGCTGGCCTGCGCTTTGGCGGTCAGCTCGCGCACCTTGGCCTCGGTCTCGCGGACACGGCGGATGAACGAGGCGAAGTCGAAGCCGCGCCCGTTGTTCGGATCGCGCTGATTGTATTCGTCGAGAATGTCGATCGCCTCGGCGTAGCGCGCCTGGCGCAGCAGCACCTCCTGAATCAGGCGGAAATTTGCCTCGGGGCTGACCGGATAAAGCGTCCGCGCCTCCTGGAACGCCCGCTCGCTTTCGCCCAGCATGCCGCGCGCCGCATAAAGGCCGGCGATCGCGCTGCGCAATTTGGAGAACGACTTCTGGGCCGGCAGGTCGCGCCGGAACATCGGCGCGCGCAGCAGGTGGCGCGTGTACCAATCCCAGAACATCATGTCGTCCTGCATGGTCGCGCGCTCGATGGGCGTCCGCTCGGCGTTGATCTTCATGATCAGTCCGTGCGGCGTGAGATACGGAAACATCCAGTTGATGACATAGCTCTCTTCAATGTAGAAAGCGTGTCGCGCCTTGTTCTTCTGAAAGATCATGTCGCACAGGATGCCGTTGATCTCCATCACGCCCAGCGCGCCGCTGACCTGCACGCGGCCGTTCTCAATCGTCAGATCGGCGTTCTTGGGGCGCTTGCCCGCCTGCACCTCGTCGACATAAATCTGGAAGGCGCGTGCGCTGTCGTCCGGCGTCGGAATCCAAATGGGATTGCCGTACAGGTCGCGCATGGTGTTCATGTAGGTATTGTCAGCCAGCGCATTCTGCGTGATCAGGAAGACATCGGGCCGCACGCGCGCGGAATAAATCATGTAGGTGGGCACAAAGCGACCAGGGTCAGTGCCGCCGAAAAAGATGGCGTTAGGCTCCATCGCGGGCGGAAAGAGCGGGTTAGGCAGCGGCTCCTCGTCAGCCTCCAGCTCCTCCGTGATCGCATCCGCGCCGCGCAACTGATAGTTGCCGAACTGCCAACCGAAATCGTGTCCATTCTGTTCCGCTCCGCTCATCGAGAAGACCAGATACTCGTTGGTATAGTTCTCGTAGACCGGAATGGCCGCGACCAGCAGCCCCGCGCACAGCATGCCTGCGCGCAGCGGCTTCAGCAGCGCCGCAGGCAGCGTGCCGCGCTTGACCAAGGCCTTCAGCAGGCGGTTGCCGACCGCCAGGCCGAAAACGAGGCCGTAGCCGATCCAGATCGCGAAGAGGCCATGCGAACTGATGAACTTCACCTTTTGAATGAACATGTCCTGCAGGTCGCCCTTGATGTTGGCGAGCACCACGAGCAGCACGCTCATGACCAGGAAGCCGGCCGTCGTGGAGATGAGCCACTGCTGCGTGACCATATCCATGTCCGAGCGAAAATCGACCTGCCGCTCAGCCCACCTGCGGAAAAAGAACCAGCCGGTGCCAACGGCCGCCAGAATAATCAACGCCAGCGCCAGAGCGCCGACCTTGGCGCCGGTGCCCGGCATAACGCCCGGCCCGGACATCATGCTGAGGATACCTTTGGCCACGAAAAGTCCGACGACCGCCGCCACGCCCGCCAGCGTGATGCCGGCCGTCAACCCCTCTGAAAGATTGTGCGCCCGCCAGGTGCGGCGCGCGAACTCTTCGATTTGACGGAACATGATCGTGGTCGCCCCGACCAGCAGCAGCAGCAGGATGCCCGCAATGAAGAGTTTGTCGAGCCGCAGCACCGGCTCACCGCCCATGACTTCGGAGAGCAAGACCACCACGCAGGTCAGCAGGTAGAAGGCGCTCGCCACATACAGCGCGCGGATGCGCCGTCCGCCGGCCTTAAAGCTCCAGAGCGTGAAGGGGATGAATCCCAGCGTGGCCGCGATCAGGGTGAACTGCACGCGCAGGTCGGTAAAGTACGTGCCGAGCTGGAAAAGGAACTTCTTGGTAAAGACATCGGAGGGTGCCAGCTTCTCATACTGGCCGCGCGTGATGGCGTGCTTGAAGCCTTCCCACGTGCGCGGGTAACCCCAGTTCATGGGCGGGTTGCGCAGATCCGAGACAATCGGCATGTAGATGTAGAACGACACGCCCAGCTCGGCGAAAAGCGTGGTGAGCGCCACGTTGCGGCCGTGCGGCAGGGTCAGCCACGCCAGTCCAATGATGACGAAATTCCAGAGCGCGCCCCACCAGAACCACCAAGATGTCGGATGCGTCAGCCCGTTCATGCCGCCCTTGCGCAGCAGCACAAACACAGAGAGCTGCACCGCCGCCACGGGAATCGCGTAAAAGAGGCCGCGCGGAACGGTCGCGCCCAGCAGGAAGAGCACCGCCAGCGCACCCATCAGCGCGACCGACGGCAGCGTCCAATCGAACGGCTGCCCCATATACCCCTGCGGCATCACGGCGCCTTTGATGGCGGAAAGCCTGAAAAAGAGGATCAGCAGCACCGCGCACGCCGGGATCAGCCAGGCCAGCACCGCCCTGTCGTTGAGCCGGTCGCGATACGCATACGCGCCGCCGATGCAGAGCGCAAGCACCAGCACGATTAACCCCGCCACGCTGGTGTAGACCGAGGACGCGAAAAGCGGCAGGTCGGTCGCCGACGCCACACCGGTCTTTGCCGCCCCCATGGAGAAGAGCACCAGCAACGCGCCGAAGGCAGTCAACCCTGCACCGATCACGCCGCCCTGCGGCGTCGCACGGCCGAGAAACGCGAAGCGTCCCGCCGCCCCGCCGTTCTCGCAGCCCTTCAGGATCAGAGCCGCAGCCAGCCCCAGAAACACGCACACCACGCCCGCCACCAGCAGCGACAGCGAGGGTACCGCCACCGCGCCCGCCGCACCGGCCGTCACCTTTGCGTAAGCGGGCCCCGCCATGCCGGGCTGGGCCGGCATCATCGCGCCGATCTGCAGCACGTGCGCCGACAGCAGGATCGGGATGCCGACCATAATGAAATCACGGAACAGGGCGATGTCGCGCAAGAAAATCATGACCACCAGCGGCAGCGCGGCCAGCAGCAGCACCTGATAGTTGGTGAGGCCGAGCCCGAAGACAAAGGCGGTCAGCCACAAGATCTTGTCCGAGGGGCGCCGCATCCAGCGGTAGGTCAGCAGGAAAATCCACATCAGGAAGAAGGCGTTCAGCGTGTAAACTTCAACAATTGTGGCCTGCGACCACATGACCGGGCTGAAGGCGAAGACCAGGCTGCCGCCGACGCCGCCGGTCCAGCACAGCACGTTGCTCTGCGCCAAGTCAAAATCCTCCTCGCCGTCATGCGCGTCGCGCAGCATGTCGGAGGCCGAGCGCGTGATCAACATCGCCGTGAAGCCGGCCGCCAGCGCGGCGAAGACCGCCGACATCAGCGAAATGCTCCACGCTGGGGTCGGCTGTCCCTGATAGGTCACCCAACTGAAGAGGCGCACAAACACGTACGCGCACATCGTCCAGATCGGATAGCCGGGCGGATGCGGCACGCCCAGATGGTCGCCCGCAACCGCCAACTCGCCGGAATCCTCCAAGGTCACCGACGGACCCAGCGTGATGAAATAGACCAAGAACGACACCAGCGTCGCAGTCCAGAAGGCCGTCCAGTCCACCCGACGGAAAAAAGCCCCCTCGCGGGAGTCACCCGAAAACAGCTTATTGATCATAAGGAGTCTTTCCAGAAATCATTAATTTGGTAAGAGATTAATTTACCTTTGTGCCGCCTCTGCGGCAAGGACAAGTTTGGTTTCGCTCCTTTTCATTTTCAAACTTCTGCTCGAAGACGTGGGCGAGGCCGAACAGGCTCCAGTACCGCTGGTCGATCTCCATGCAGCCGTAACGCTGCGCGTACTCGCCAAGCATGTCCCCGTGCGTCTCCGGGTAACGAAGAACACTATCGTTACGAATCCCCACAGCGCAACTCACTGCCTGTGTCACTAGACCGTGCGGTTGAGCGAGCCTTCACTTTATGTGAAATACCGCCGCGTTTCTTGTTCCCGCTTCAATTTCAAAAAATGAAAAAAGCCCAGTAAAACCGAGGTTTTCTGGGCTTTTAAGATGGTGGCGGGTGAGGGTCACGATCCCCCGACCTGCGGATTATGATTCCGACGGCAGGCCAATAAATACGGCCTTGCTATTGATGTATGGTTACTTCATGGTTATTTAACTTGCATCTGACGAATTCACGGTGCTACTCTGTGCCATCAAAGGTCATTCAGCGGAGGTACTTTGTCATGGCCAAAAAAGAGAGACGGCATAGCAAGGGCATGGGTTGTTTGGTCCTCAAGGGCAAGACCTGGTTTGCCCGCTGGGTAGTCGACGGCAAAGTATTCATCAAGACGACTGAAACCAGCAACAAACGTAAGGCCGAGGCTAAACTGAGAGAGCTGACGGCTCCGTTCAGGCTCGGGGACCAGTTAGAAACGCTGGAGGCGATGTCCACCAAAATCGGAGGCCGCAAGGCTGAAATCACGCGGATCGAAAACGAGAAACCGGCCCTCAAGATCAGTCAGGCATGGGATGCATTCTTAAAATCGCCAGAGCGTTCCGACGCCGGAGAACGCACACTGAAGGGCTATGCTTGCCAATGGAAGAGATTTGAGGAATGGATTGGACAACGCCACAAGGATGGCGAGCTCAGGGATATTACAGCGTCAGATGCGGCCGACTATGCCGCTGACCTTACGTCTGACCAAGTAACGCCCAACACCTTCAACAAACACATCGTTCTTCTCGAAATGATCTTCCGCGTTCTGACCGATACAGCAAAGTTGGTCGCTAACCCCTGGATAAAGATCAAGCGTAAGCGGCTAAGCACCCAGGGGCGTCGTGCGTTCACAGCACAGGAGCTCAAGACTATCCTTGAGTCAGCAACGGGGGAGCTCCAGACCCTTCTGATCATCGGCGCGTATTCAGGCTTAAGGCTGGGAGACGCGGTGACGCTGGACTGGAAGTCCGTTGACCTGGATAACAACATCATTACACTGAAGCCAAAGAAGACAGCTTCGCGAACGGGCAAGTTAGTCGCCATACCTATACACCCTACCCTTCATCTCGCATTGGCGCAGACCCCCACAGAAGATCGTGAAGGTGCCGTACTGCCTGAACTTGCCAAAATGCGAGAAGAGAACCCCGACGGCATTAACTACAGACTGAAACAACACTTCAAAGCGTGCCACATAGCGACCACGGTCAAAAGAGACGGTGTCGGGCGTCAAGTGGCTGAAGCGGGGTTCCATGCTCTGCGTCACACTATCGTCTCCCAACTTGCCAGCCGGGGCGTTCCCTTGGAAACCGTTCGCGGCCTTGTCGGTCACGGCGGGGAAACAATGACACGCGCCTATGTGCACCAGAATGCAGAGGCGGTGCGCGCAGCGGTTGAGGCTCTCCCGGCCTTAGCCCCGGCACTGGCCTTACATGAGAGACCAGAAGCGCCTAGCGCCAAGCTCAAAGCCGTCCTGGACCAGCTAGCCGATCTATCCGACATCGAGCTTGAACAGTTGTCAAAGAAGGTCATCGAGCTCATCGGGATTCATCGAGACAAACCCAAGCCCGCGCCGCAGAGTACTAATAAGGCGGACGGGGACTTGTCCCCGCCCGCCCCACCGGCCTCGGCCAGTCTGCCGCAAACGCCTATGCCTTGACCCCGCCGCCTTCGCCGGCGATCAGGGCTTCGACGTCGGACTCCCGGAACCCGAGAGCGCGTGAGCTGCCGGGTATCGTCACCGGCACCAGCACGCCCCTGCGTTTCCACAGGTCCAGCGCCTTCACGCCGACCCCGAGCCTGCTTGCCGCCTCGGGCCTCCTAAGGACCCGGTCGTGTACGGCCCCTGGCCTCGGCCCTTTTTTTAGCGCCTCCACCAGCGCCTTCCTGTCCTCCGCGTTGACTGACGGGTCCGCAGCCAGTATGGCTTTGACCGCGTCGATTGTGGTTTGAAGCATAATCCGTCCTCGTTCGGCGCCAACGCCCACGCACGGGGCGAATGCTACCGCTGTTTTCACAATGGTTTGAACGGGACCGGCGGGTCGTTCTCCTTGGCCAGGAGCCCCGCCCTTTGTCATTGCCTGTGATGATGTCGCGTCAGCGGCAAGGCTGTGCCAAGCAGCCTCGGCAGCGGTCGCCATGCGGGATACGCCCGCAGCGCCTTCTCGCAACCCTGCCCTTGGTCAGGGCGGGGCTGCTGTTTCTGTCGTCTGCACCTCCTTTTTTGTTCACATGTCCTCATTCCCGTCCCGTACTTGCTCACCCGCAAGCCGGGCCGAAGCAGGGCTCGTACCCGCCATTGACGTTACCGTAGCGACACCGCTTCAGGCTGGGCATGCTGCTCATGATCTGTTGCCCGCAAGCCTCGCCCCGGTTCGGCGGCACGTCTTCTGCGACGCTCTCATATAGATCCCTGAGCCTGTCCACAAGTGCATCCGAACCGCCTTTCCACCCTGTAACCGTGCCCGCCAAAGCCGGCATGCTGACAAGCTCCATGGCCGCGCACATGAGGCATTGCCTAGACCTGAACGCGGTCACTCCGTCAGCAGCCGCCTCCGCCACAACACGGCCGCAATAGCCGCTGTATAAGTCTGCATCGCCAAGATATTTGGGATCGGGACAACGTCTCATGGGGCCGCCTTTCCAAGCCCGCATGCGGTCTCTGGCGTAGTCGTCGGCGAACGCATCCAAGTCCTTCTTCAAGAGCTCGCTCATGATCCACGGCAGCGGCACATCCCTGCCGCTGGACTCGTAGATGCCGTAGGCGCAGGCCGCGTACTCCGACGGGTCCACCCTGTAATCGTTACAGCGGTAGGCCGCCTCAAGGAAACACGAATTCCAGGGCCCGGATTCCTGCTCCCAAACCATGGCCCCGTTTCCGACATAGCTCATGGAAGAAAGCTCCCGCGCAAGCCCCGCGGCGCCATGTGGCACCGGCGCCACCGGTTCCGACACCGTCGCCGCATCTGCAAGGAACCTGCCCTCGTCGCCTTTCCTGCCCATGTCCATGAGGTTAGCCAGGCTCAGCCTGCGGTTGCGGCGACGTTCTCGGTTGCCCGCTGGAGACCGTGGCCGAGCGGCTGCGCGATGCCGTGTCATCAGAGATGGGGCTCACGGTGTCGGTGGGGATCAGCCTTACCAAGACGCTGGCCAAGCTCTGCTCGAAGTTCAGGAAGCCCAACGGGCAGACGATCCTGCGCCGGGAGCACATCCCGGTCATGCTGAGGCGCACGCCCATCGCCAAGGTCTGGGGCGTCGGCCCCGCCAGCGCCGCCAAGCTACAGGCCCAGGGGATCGCGACGGCCTACGACTTCACCCGTATGGACGAGGCCAGGGTCCTGAAACTGCTGCACAAGCCCGGCCACGAGACCTGGCGGGAGCTGCAGGGCCGGCGCGTGTTCCGGCTCGATCTGGAGTCCAAGGCCAGCTACGACAGCATGATGAAGGGCCACACGTTCTCGCCGCCCAACGATGATCCCTTGTTCATCTTTTCCGAGGCCCTCAGAAACATGACCGCCGCCTTCGCCAAACTTAGGCGGCACAAGCACCTGGCCAGGGAGATCGGCCTCTGCCTGCGCCTCAAGGACTACACCGGGCAGTCGGCCGGAGCTACGCTCCCGTATCCGACAAGTCACGACTGCGAGGCCGCCCCGGTCCTGCGCCAGCTCTTCGACGCGCTGATCAGGCCGGGACAGGTTTACCGGTCAACGATGGTCTGGCTCGGCGGGCTTGTCTCGGAGCACCAGCGGCAGATGGACATGTTCGAGGAGACGCCGGTGCGCCACGACTACGGGAAGCTGGACGAGGCCGTGGACAGGATCAACCGCCGCTACGGCCAGAACGCGGTCGCGCCCGCCGCCCTTATGGACGGCCGGCTCAAGCCGTGGCATTCGAGGGACGCGGCTCCTGCACGTTATGACGTGCTGCTGGAGGGCGAGGGCGACAGGCATCTGGCCATACCGCGCATGACGCTGGGCAACCCGGTTTAGACAGGTACTGCGCTATCATACGGACGAATGACTTTTATCTTAGCGGCACGATATCGAGACATCGGATCTGAATCCCCAGGAGGGAGTGCAGAGCGAAGTCCCAATTTTGTCAAAGTAACGTCTTCAGCCTTGGTAATGACCACCCCGATAGCAAGATTGAGAATATCACGAACAGAAACTTCTTCCGCGTTTAAACGGAGCGACTTGAGTTTGTTTACGAGAATAACTCTGGGAATAGCGTGGTCGTGTCGGAGCATTTTCTGTGAAGACCGGGATGACCAAGCCAATTCCGACCACAACTTGCATCCGTCGGTTTTGCCGTCAAACTCAGACAATGCCCATAGTGCCTCGGTAATGACGGCGTATTGCGTTCCCCAAGTAAGCGGAGCGTTCAAAACTTTAACCATGTCTTCGCATATTTGCTGTTTAGTTCGGAAACGTGGGTTCGTTTCAGACATTTTTCGCATGATTGTTCTTTCTGATTCAGGCTAACTTTGGTGAGCCTCAGCTATTCGAGGGAGACAAAATCGAATCGAGCATTTGGCTATTGTTCTGGTTCACCGTGAACTGGACAAGCGCCCTGTTCTGTTAAGAGACCGGGGAAACGCCCCAATCTCACACTGCAAAGAATGTAGCACTCAGGCCACGGACTGTCGAGCCAGAGCCCGGCGTTTCCGCGCCGCCTTTGAACCTTTTCATCGTCATCCCGTACCGAAACCGTAGCCCTTGTACCGGATTCATGCCCGCCTGAACCGGTCCCGGCCCCCGCGGACCCGTACGCTGGCATCTGAAACCGGTACGCGCCCCCTGAATCCAGTACATTGACCCGGCTTCCAAGTCCCACCCGGCCTTAATTCCGTCCCCGCCAGCGTTATAACAAGACACACAAGGATTCGCTGCCGATCACAAGGCGGCGGATCCTTTTTTATTTCACAGACCCAAACCAAGGAACCGAACATGCCTCGCTTCAGCTACCGCTATCCCTGGCCGGCTTCGGCCATCAACAGCGCGGACATGGCTGTCCTGCACAGCGTCCGCGAAAACTCGGAGCACCGCGTGCCGATCAGCGTATTGGTCGCCCGAGCCGTCCGCGCCTGCTACGGGCAGGCCCTTCAGACCCAACCCCGACCCCCACAAGAAAGGAAAATCGCATGAGCAAGTGCAAGTTCATCGACGAGATCAGGAGACTCGACATCCCATCAAAGTGCAAAGCCGAACTGGCCATGCTCTACGCCAAATGCAAACGCCTGGCGCTGGCCGTCATAAAATTCTTGATGACGCACAGAAGGTTCTGCGATGCCATGATCCTCGGCTGCATCGTCGCGTTTCTGCTGACCAGGATTCCCTGGATCGGCGGCTTCCTCGGGCTCTGCGCGCTCGTGACCGCCGCCGCCATGGGTCTGATGCGGGAACTGCGCGAAGACCTGACCAAGTTCTTCGACACCGAAGTCCCGGCCCAGGCCTGACCCCAAACCCGCAAACCCTAAGGAGTACAAATGAAAATCACTCTGACACGCGGCGAACTCAGAAACGCCGTTTCCGGCCTCGCCAAGATCATCCCCTCCAGGACCGGCATCGCGGTTCTGGGCTGCGTCCGCTTCTACGTTGAAGGCGGCGACCTCCAGGCACAGGCGACGGACCTCGACCAGACCCTCGTCTACCGCTTCGACTGCGCCGAATGCGAGGGCGAGGGCGAGATCATCGTCCCGTTCCCGGCTATCAAGGAGCTGGCCAAGGGCGCGGGCACCGAGACCGTATGCCTGGAGCAGGACGGCGACAAGGTAACGGTCACGAACAATGTCGGCGGCCATGAGGTGACGTCGACCGCCGAAGGCATGGACACAAGGGACTGGCCCGAGTCCGGCCCCGAGATCCCGGTGCAGGAGGCAAAGGGTTTCATCAAGGCCTACCGGCGCATGGCCCCGTTCGCATCCGTGGACGAGACCAGGCGGACCCTGCAGTGCGTGTACGTCGACGTCAGCGCCGGCACCGGCGAATGCAACGCC